>CAVKDE010000277.1:0-2643 GCA_963654835.1 Duodenibacillus sp.
AAGCTAAGGAAGAAAAAAAGCGTAGTGGTGATAAACATGCAGATAGGTGATGACAAATATACAAAAAGTAAAGAACGCAAAAAAATCATCAAGGTGGTTTTGCAGGTTATCTGCTTGCTGGCGTTTGCTGTTGTGCTGGTTTTGGCATTGTTTACTTTTAAAAAATACGTGCCGTTTCAGCAGCGCAGCGATGTCCCTGTAAGTGGCGATCACGGTTTTGTAGTACTATCTTATTTTGGCGTAGCACGTACAGGTACTTCGGATTTAATTGCCGAAGACAGGCTGGCAGAGCATCTTGCTGCGCTCAAGATGAATGGTTACGAAACAATTACGCAGCAGGATATCATTGATTATTACGCGAATAAGGAGCAGCTGCCGGAGCGGGCGTTGTTTTTAAGTTTTGAAGATGGCAGGCGTGATACAGCAATTTTTGCGCAAAAAATTCTGGAGGAATTAAACTATAAAGGTACGGCGATGACTTATCCGGAAAAGTTTGAGCTGAAAGATAACAAATTCCTTATGCCGGCTGAACTGCGTGATTTAGAAGGCAACGGCTTCTGGGAGATGGGCACTAATGGTTATCGCCTGGCGTTCATTAACTGCTATGATCGCTATAATAATTATCTGGGCGAGCTTACGCCGCTCAAACACGCTATGGTAGCTAAATACATGGGAAGAAAATATAACCATTATCTGATGGATTATCTGCGCGATGAAAAATTCTTTCCTAAAGAAAGCTACAACATGATGCAGGACAGAATCAGCTATGATTATGAAAAGCTTCGTGATGTTTATCAGGCGGAGCTTGGCTATGTACCGAAGGCTTATACGCTGATGCATTCTAATACAGGCGCTTTTGGCAACAATCCTGATGTCAGTGCGGTAAATGAAAAGTGGATTACGGAACTTTTTGCGCTTAATTTTAACCGCGAAGGCTATAGCTGGAACGATAAAACGAGCAGTATTTATGATTTGACGCGTATGCAGCCGCAGCCTTACTGGTATACGAATCATCTTTTGATGCGTATTAAGCATGACCAGGCGCAGCCGATTAAATTTGTGCAGGGTGACAGTGAAGAAGCTGGCAAATGGCTAAAGCTGGCAGGCGAAAGTGAGTTTAAACCGGAAAAAATTATTCTTACAACTGATCCTGATGCCAAAAGCCTGCTGTTTTTGAAAAATATGCAGCCTGCTGCGGATGTGCATGTCAAGGTTACGCTGACAGGTAACAAATATGGTGCGCAGACAATTTATTTGCGCACCAACGAGAAACTCAGCCGTGCTATTGCAGTGAAGCTTGTCGGCAACTATTTATTTGTGCGCGAGAGTGGTAAAGAGCTGCTCAAACTGGATTTAAACAAATTTGATGGCAAAGAACCTGTTTCTATTGCGGAGGATAAGCGTGAGGCAGAAGTGACAGAGCTGGAAACTTTTGCGCGTTATGCGCCTACCAAGGAACAGGCAGAAATTTACTTGCAGCGGATGCGTGATAGAAAGGCGCAGGAGGCAGCAAGCGTAGAAGCGGGCGAGCAGGAATATGAACCAGATATTAATATTCGCGAACCGGGCAAGCGTGATATTGAAATTTTCTTGCGCGGTCATGAGCTGCGTTTAAAAATTGATGGTCGTGATGTACCTGACGCAGTAGAAGTAAGCGATACTGCTAACGGTAAGCTAGCACTGGAAGCAGGCTTTATGCAGCTTGGCTGGAGCCAGAGAAATTTGGCAGATGATGTTTATGATGGTGTCTTTGAAAAACTCATGGTTTATGATTATCAGCAAGATTATAAAGCGCAGCCTCTGCTGGAGATTTCTGTAACGGGACACACCTTGTCCGTTCCGAATCCTTTTGACGATGGCGGTGTGCCTGTTTTGTATGACAGCAGGCTGCACGGGCTTGCGGGTGTGCTGCATACTATCAGTGAATATTGGGAGAAATTGCTGCATTTCTTTATCCATACCTTCTAGTTTGATGAAAGGGAGAGTTTATGCATAATATTTTTTCACATAAAAAAATAATCTTTGGCTTATTGTGTGCTTTTGTTATCAGCATTGCCTCCTGCGCCAGCGCAGGCCGCTTGCAGGTTCCGCCGATGGAGGGGGAGAAGGCTGCCTGGGTTGTGTATTGGGACTGGGAGCGTGGTGCCAAGGAAGCGCAGACGCAAAAGTGTGATACGCTTGTTGCTTTTGCGGCCAATTTTGCCGAGGATGGCAGCCTTGAGCTGCCTAAGCAGCTGACGACAGAGCGTTTAGCGCAGCTGCCTGCTGAAAAGTTATATTTGAGCTTTGTTAATGATAAAAAACAGGGCGAGACATTTTTAATGAAGGATACGCAGGTGCTGAAGAAGCTCCTGAGTAAAAAAGCTGTGCGTGAGCAGCATATTGCAGAAATTATTGCGCTTTGCCAAGAGTATCATTTTCGTGGGATAGAGATTGATTACGAAAATATTTGGCGCGATAAGGCTTTAATGAAAAATTACGCTGCTTTTATTGCGGAGCTGCGCGAGCAGGCCAAGGCAAATAATTTAGGGCTGCGCGTTGTTTTAGAGCCTAAAACACTAAGCTTTACGCAGGATTTACCCGGTGAAGTGGAATATGTGGTGATGTTTTATAATCTGTATGGCGGGCACAGCGGACCGGGGC
>CAVKDE010000278.1:0-2639 GCA_963654835.1 Duodenibacillus sp.
CAGTAATGTAATTGCCGATAATGATGTGAACATCAAAACTGGCGGTAATTTGAACATCAGCAGTGCGGAGCAGACGAGCGATAGCCTTTATGTTAAACAGGTTAAGAAAAGCGGTGTGCTTGCTGGTGGCGGCTTAGGCTTTACGATTGGCAAAGAAAAACGCAAAGATCAATACGCTAACCAAAATGTGGAGCAAGTGGGCAGCACGATTGGCAGCATCAACGGCAATGTGAACATGACTGCGGAAAAAGATGCGAACATCAAAGGCAGCACTGTTGTTGCTGGCAAAGATATTAACATCACGGGTGAAAATGTTAAGATTGAAAATAGCGACAGCATTTACAATGCACAGGAGAAACATGAGTTTGAAAGAACTGGGTTAAGTGTTTCTGTTGGTGGTGGTTATGGTGATACCATTAGTAATGTAAGCAATTCTATTAAGAGTGCTAAAGAAACAGAAGATAACCGTTTGACTGCTGTTAGGGGTATTGCTGGCGGCGTGCAGGTTGCTGAAGGTATAAAAAAGATTGGCAATAAGAAGAATGCTAGTGTTAAGGATAATTTATCTATAAATGTAAGCTTTGGTTCAACTAAGAGTAAACAAGAAGCTAGCAGCACGACAACTGTGGCTAATGCCAGCGAAGTAAAAGCTGGTGGTGATGTTAATATTGTTTCTACGAAGAAAGATATTGATATTATTGGCAGCAATGTAACTGGTGAGAACGTAAAACTAGATGCCAAAGAAAACCTTAATATTAGTGCGTCTAAAAATACAAATAAGACAGATTTTGAATCTAAGAGCAGCAGTGCAAGTATTGGTGCAGAAATTGGCTTAGTTGGTGGCTTGCAAGGAGTTACTGGCGAATATAGCAATGCCAAAGGTAATATTAAGCAAAATAGCACAACTTATAACGAAAGCACTGTGTCTGCAAAGAACGATTTAGGCTTTACTAGTGGTAATGATACTAATATCAAAGGCGGTGTTCTGAGTGGTGAAAAAGTTACTGGTACTGTTGGAAATGATTTGAACATTGAAAGCAAGCAGGACAGTAACAGCTACGAAGAAAAGAATACTTCCAGTGGCGTTAAAGTTGATTTTAATAATAAGGGTAATTTTGCTGGCATAAGTGGCAATATTAATAAAGCAGATGTTGACAGCAATTACGAAAGCGTAGCTGATCAAAGCGGAATAAAAGCTGGTGAAGGTGGATTTGATATCGGTGTTGGCAAGAATACTGATTTAAAAGGCGGTATCATTTCCAGCACAGCTAATGCAGATAAAAACAAGCTTTCAACAGGTACATTAACATACGAAAATATGGAAAATAAAGCTGATTACAAGGCAGATAATAATAACCTTGGTGCATCTTGGGCAGGTGGGGAATATAAATATTCAATAGGCAAAGGTATGCCTGCAAGCGGAGATGCAGAAAGTACGACGAAAGCTACCATTAGCGAAGGTACAATTGAAATCCGTGATAAAGAAAACCAGAAGCAGGATCTTGCTGGTTTAAATCGTGATGCTCAAAACAGCTTAAATAAACTTGGCGAAATTTTTGACAGAACTACAGTAAAAGACCGCATGGCTTTAGCAGACGAATTTGGCAAGTTGGCTTATAAAGCTGTAGGTGATTTAGCACAGGCTAAAGGCTGGGAGGAAGGCAGCAAAGAAAAGAATGCTTTGCACGCAGTAGTTGGTGGCATTATGAGCAAATTGGGCGGTAGTGATTTCCTTGCAGGAGCTAGTGCAGGCTTAATTAACGAAATGGTGCAGGCTGAACTGGCGAAAATGTTTGATGGCGACGATGGTATGCACGAACTTGCAAGTGCATTGCTTGGAGGAGTAGTATCTGATATTATTAGCGGTGAGGCTGGAGTAGGCGCAAGTGTGGCTAATAGTGCGACGAAGAATAATTATTTGACGCATGAACAGTATAATAATATGCAGAAAGAACTAGCTGCTTGTGAAAGTGATGATGAACGTAAAAAAGTAATTGAAAAATATGAGATTATAGATGAAGTGCAAAATCAATTGTGGTATTTGATGCATAATTATGACGGAGAATTGCTAGAAGTTGGTCTTAGCTTAGAAGGTACTACTGTTAGTCTTGCTCCTACAGCTAATTACGAATGTCAAATTCCTGAAGTTAATGCAATATTGGATAAGACAAAAACTAATGACGATTATATTTATACCTTGCCTGATGGTAGTACTTGGGCTGTTACTATAGAAAACGATAAAAAGGTGTTATATAAAGTTTTGCCGCCAGATGTAGCTAAAAAAGCATTATTAGATGGAACAAACAGTTTAGTAAAAAATGGTGTTTTACCTAATCCAAAGGATATGAAACAAGATTATTCTTATGTATATGTTGGTGCAGGTATTTCAAAAAGTTTGGCTAGTAGTGGTGGTGGTATTATTGATAAAGAAGGTAATGTATATGTATTTGATCAAGAGCAAGTAGGGAGTGGTGTTTCTACACCTATATATGGTGGATATGGTAATGGATATATTGAAAATGGATGGGATAATTATCCGGGAATAAGTATATCAAAGGTTATAGAAGGTAATAGTTCTGGATTTGGTGCTTCAGCTATAGTAAGTACTGGTGTATCGGTTGCAGATGATAGTAATATAC
>CAVKDE010000279.1:0-2616 GCA_963654835.1 Duodenibacillus sp.
AAGAGCGGTTCGTGTCAATCCAATCGGCTACGCCTCTTGGGACACTATCGCACGGCGCGCATTAACCAATCAGCATCGTCCTACGGACTCGCTTCTTGGATGCGCCCACGAAACCACGCGCTTTTTACCCAAAGGGCACGCTGAAAAAGCGCGGGAAATGCAAAACTTTTGACGGGTCAAAAGTTTTATCAAAACCCCCTTATGTGACCCGCTTTGCTAAGTCAGCGAAACGTTAGAAAATATAGCCTAAAAATACAGCATCTAACCTCGAAATTAATCACACTAGCTTAGGCTTAGATAAACCACAAATTTGTAACCACTGGAACGTAGAACAAGCTAAAGAACTACGAAAGGCTCGCTCTTCGCAGCAAAGCGTAAGGCAAATATAAAAGCCTTTTTGCTAAGCTTTTTCGGCACGAAAAAGCGATAGTTTCCCGCGCTTTTTAAAAGCGCGCACCTTTCTTGCAACTTCTTTCAGTGATGAAAGAAGTTGAATGAGATATAATACAAAAACTACGGAAGAAGTTGAATGCAATTAGAAGTGCGAATATAAAATTTTTAGCTCGCACTGCGAAGTGCAAAAAATGCGTCCCACCACTTGCGGTGAAACGCATTTTTTTATTCTAACCTGATAAATATTTTTTTAGCTGCCTTAAGGCGCGAGCCTTATAAGTATGGCAGGATTGCTTAGTAATACCATACTTTTTGCTGCACTCTTTAAGGCTGTGGTCTTTGAGGAATACTTCGCTTATGACTAATTGTTGCTTTGTTCCCAGCTTTTTTACAGCGTTTTTTACCGCCAGCTTGTCCTCACATTCCGCAATTGCATCATGCTTATCTGCCAAGGTATCAGCAAAATCTTCACTGCCATCAAGCGCTTCGCAGTCTAAAAGGCAGCCTTCCTGATGCAAGGCATGCAAAAGACCGTAATGCACATGCTTTTGGATTAAACCTGGCAGCAGACGGTAATTGTTCCCATCATATTTGTAAATAAAGCTAAGAAAAATCTCCCATGCAGTGTTCACCGCATCTTCGCCCAAGGCATTATACACGCTGCTTTGGCGTGCTTCCTTGTAAATCAATGGTTCAAAATCCCTGCACAGCCTGTCAATGGCAAATTGTTCGCCACGTTTGGCTGCTTCGATAAGGTTTTTGAGTTGAGTGGGAGTGTGGCGGAATTGGTTAGCGCTTCCGCTTAAATGTCTGAAATCACTCGACGACCTTTCCTATAATTACTAGGTACCTTTATAATGTGCGCACGATGTGTTTAGTATAGCATGAAAGTGAATGCTAAAGCATAAATGTGACAGATATGGCACAAATTCGTTTTGCAGACTGGTTTTGTATTACTCTTGAAGCGGGAGGGATGCAAATGCCGCGTAAAAGATATGAACAGCGAAAAATTTCTAAAAAAACAGTTATGGATTTTAGTGATGATTTATTTTCCTTGGGTGAGCTGGTGGGTTCGCATCGTACCAACAGGGGAATTTCACAGGAGAATATGGCAGTGCTTTTAGGAATATCGCGAAGATCGCTGAGCAGGATTGAAAATAACGAAGTGCCTTTAACGCTGGAGCTTTTGTTTAAAATGGCAGTGGTTTTTCGTGTGCGTCCATCGTATTTGCTGCAGGAGCTGATGCGGATAACGAAACGTGATTGGGATAAAAGTGAGGAAGAAGGAGAAGACGAACTAAAGCATAAGCAGCATAAGTAATGCAGAAGAAAATATTTAGCTTTGGGCAATACACAGGAGCAATCAAAAAGCGCTTGTATTTTTTTGCTATAAAATTAAATATAGACAAATGGTTGCGGGGGGGAGATTTGGTGATATAATATTTGACATAGTTATAAAAAGGGGGCGGAATATGGAAATAGATGAGAAGTTAAAATCACTTAGCGAACGTATAAGAATTTTACGTTTAACCAAGAACTTGCGCCAAAGAGATGTAGCGGAGCAGCTTGGTGTCAGCCAGGCGAGCCTTAGCAACATAGAAGCGGGACGCTGCGCAATAACCCTGAAAAACCTATGTAAATTGCAGGATGTGCTTGATTGTAAAATGGCTGATTTCTTTGTAGAAATTGATAAAGTGGAAGATGAGCAGCAGAGTGAACCAAAGCTGGAAAACTTACGTGATCTGCTTGTTTTGGCTAAAGAAATGAAAATAATTTAGGAGGTGCGGCAGGAAGAAAGGTTTTGCTATTTTTATAAAACGAGCAAATTGGAACGATGGTGTTTAAGTGAAAAGAGGCGTTTTTTGTGAAGAAAAAGTTTAGTGCTGGGCTTAGTGCTCTGATGGTTTTGCTGGTGACGGGTAGTGCGCTGGCGGAAGAAACGTATGTGGATGCGAAGGTTATAGATTATAGAAATTGTAGTGAGGGAACATTTAATTTTAAGTCTGGTGATTATACTGGTGAATTAATTCATATGCAGACAGATAATTTAGGTTCAGGTGCAGATTTTACTATTAATATAGAAAAAAATGGTTGCCTAAAAATTACGCATGATCCAGATAGTTCGTATTGGTATCCGATAGATATATCTAATGGTGCTTCAGAACCAGAATTGGGAAAAGAATGTAATATTATAATTAATGGTGATATAGAAGTGTCTATGAA
>CAVKDE010000280.1:0-2610 GCA_963654835.1 Duodenibacillus sp.
TCCTTCAACAGGAACTGCTTACGGCGCACTTCTTCCAAATTGTTCTGCGCAAACCATTGGAAAGCAGTATAAGGCTTCGGTACAAAAGCAGAAGCACTGACAGTTACCTTGCAGCCACGCTTGCCTGTTACCTGGAAATATTTATACTGCACCTTACGCGCAAGCTCCGCAATCGCCAAGACGTCTTCATCCGTTTCATAAGGCAGGCCCAGCATAAAATACAGCTTCACGCTGCTCCAGCCGGATTCAAAAGCTGCGCCAACGGCGTTCATTAAATCTTCTTCCGTTACGCCTTTATTGATAACGTCACGCATCTTCTGGCTGCCTGCTTCCGGAGCAAAGGTCAACCCGCTTTTGCGCACTGCCTGTACTTCTTTGGCGATAGCCACACAGAAGCTGTCAATACGCAAGGAAGGCAGAGAAACGCTGACGCGTTCATCTTTAAATTCGCCAATCATCTTATGTACGAGCGGGGCAAGGCAGGAATAATCCGCACTGGAAAGAGAAACAAGGCTGATTTCGTTATAACCTGTGTTATCCACCAGCTTGCGGGATAAATCCATGAGCACCTCCGGTTTACGCTCGCGCACAGGGCGATACACCATGCCCGCATGGCAGAAGCGGCAGCCACGGCTGCAGCCACGAAACACTTCCAGCATAATACGGTCATGCACAATTTCGCCAAACGGCACAATCGGCGCGGTGGGAAAATCAATGCTGTTCATATCCTTAACCACGCGCTTTTCTACAACTTTCGGCACATCCTCGCGCAGCGAGCGCACAGCTTTTATGGTATTATCCTCGTTATATTCCACAGCATAGAAAGAAGGCACATAAATGCCTTTAATCTGCGCTGCGCGCTCTAAGAAGGCTTTACGTCCGCCAGGTTTGCCTGCACGCTTCCACTCCTTATAGGCACGCATCAGCTCAATCATCACTTCTTCGCCTTCGCCGATGATGGCAAAATCAAAGAAATCCGCCAAAGGTTCAGGGTTATACACGCAAGGACCGCCCACAATAACGAAAGGTTCATCTTCTCTGCGCTCTGCGCTTAAAAGCGTTACCCCGCCTAAATCCAGCATATTTAAAATGTTGGTATAAGACATTTCATATTGCAGCGTAAAGCCGACAATATCACACTCGCTGAGTGCTTTTTTTGTTTCCAGCGTGCATAAAGTGATAGCGCGTTCACGCATCTTGGCTTCCAAATCAATCCAGGGAGCGTAGACGCGCTCTGCTGCTACACCCTGCTCTTTGTTGAGCAGATGGTAAAGAATTTTAAAGCCCAGATAGCTCATGCCCACTTCGTATACGTCGGGGAACGCGAGCGCGATGGTTGCTTCTACTTCTTCCGCAGGTTTGACAATGCTGCCAAATTCACCACCGGTGTAGCGGGCAGGCTTTTGGACGCTGCTTAGAATATCAATCGTTAACTCTTTTTTCATCTCTTTTTTCATCAATAGCTTCTCCTCTAACTCTTTTAAATAAAAGGCTGTCAAGAAAGTACCAGAGGCGAAGAACAGGCACCGCCGTCGTACTAAAACGTACGTCAAGGTGACTGTTCTGAAGCAAATGGTGCTTTATGGGCAGCCGATTCCTCTAAAATTGTAAGTTCTGTTTGCGCACCTTAATATTTAAAAGTATCGCCACTAACATCAAATTTGTCGTCAGCGAGCTGACACCATAACTCAAAAATGGCAAAGGCACACCAGTTACAGGCATAATACCAGCCGTCATACCGATATTGACCATTACATGGAACATGAACATCGAAGTTACGCCCACCGCCAATAAAGTGCCAAAGGTATCATCCGCATCGAGCGCAATGGCTATCCCGCGCCAAATGATAATCATATACATCAAAATGATGAACACCGTACCAATGAAGCCAAATTCTTCTCCCGCCACAGCAAAAATAAAATCCGTATGGTTTTCCGGCAAAAAGTTCAGCTGGCTCTGCGTACCGGCAAACCAGCCTTTGCCTAAAAAGCCGCCGCTGCCAATAGCAATCTTTGATTGGATAACGTGATAACCGCTGCCAAACGGGTCCAGCTCCGGGTTCAAGAAAACGCGGATACGGTTTTTCTGGTAATCTTTTAAAATCAGCCAAAAGACAGGCAGCAAGGCCACAAAAGCAATACCCAAGCGGAAAAACCATTTATACTTAAAGCCGCTGACAAAAATCATACCCACTAAAATAGCAATAAAAGTTAGCGATGTACCAAGATCAGGCTGACGCATAACCAAAATAAAGGGTACTAAAATATAAGCAAAGACAGGCAGATAATCTTTAAATTCTTCCAACCATTCAATGCGTTTATCCATAAACGTTGCCAGGCAGATAATCAAAAATACCTTAGAAAATTCACTCGGCTGAAATGAAAGCGGACCAATCTGAATCCAACGCTGTGCGCCCAGCTGGCTGTGACCGACAAGCATAACCGCAACGAGCAAAATAATATTAAAGATATACAGCCTGCTGGCATAGTTTTTCAACATACGATAATCAAAAGCGAGCGAAACAGTAACAATCGCCAGGCCAAAAAGCATGAACATACTCTGACGCTGCACGTGCCACGCCTTACCTGTAGAAACCGCAAAGGAATGGGT
>CAVKDE010000281.1:0-2606 GCA_963654835.1 Duodenibacillus sp.
GGGTAGAACACTGCTTTCCTGCGTTGAAAAGGCACTGCAAGGCGGCGTAACACTTGTGCAGTATCGCGCTAAGAACTCTGATGGCCGTAAGATGTATAAAGAAGCATTGGAGCTGAAAGCTTTATGCGATAAATATCATGTACCGCTGATTATCAATGACCGCTTAGATATTGCGCAGGCTGTTGGCGCAGCAGGTGTGCATTTGGGACAGGATGATCTGCCATGTACAGTTGCACGAAAAATCCTTGGCGATGACTTTATCATCGGTGTATCAGCACACAATCCACAGGAAGCAATGCAGGCTGCATGTGATGGTGCAGATTATCTTGGCTGTGGTGCTGTGTTCGGCACAGCGACAAAGCACGATGTAGCAAAGCTCGGCATAGCTAACCTGCGTGCTATCCGTGCTGCGGTTAAAGTGCCGATGGTTGGCATTGGCGGCATCAACAAAGATAACTACGCCGAGGTATTAAGCACAGGTGCTGATGGTGCGGCGATAGTAAGCGGTATTTTGGCGCAGGCTGATATTACGCAGACAGTGCGTGAGCTTTCCCGTATAAAAGCGCATAAATGAAATTAGAAGCTGGTACTTTGCTTGCTTTAGGGCAGGTGAAGTGCCAGCTTTTTCTAATACTGTAACCTCCGTTACACTTTAAGCTTAAAATTTAAAAATATGAGAAATTTTTAGCCAAAAGCAGGAGAAACACTCAATTTTGCCGAATAGTTTACACATCTAAAATGCCTGATAAAGGGGGATTTATCATGAAAGAGTACACTGGTGATAAGATTAGAAACGTGGCCATTGTGGGTCATGGTGGAGCAGGAACCACGTCCGTTACCGAGGCCCTGCTGTATCGCAGCGGAGCAATCAGCAGAATGTGCAAGGTTGAAGACGGTGCTACCACCACGGATTATGAACCCGAGGAAATCAAACGTAAAGTTTCCGTAAATGCTACTTTGGCGCCTGTTGAATGGCGTGATACCAAGATTAATTTCATTGATACTCCTGGCTTTGCTGATTTCGTAGCAGAGGTAAAGGGAGCCTTCAGAGCAGTAGACAGCGCGTTAATCGTGGTATGTGCAACTAGCGGCGTACAAGTCGGCACCGAGCAATGCTGGAAGCTGGCAGAAGAAGCAGGCCTTCCGCGTATCATCTTTGTTAATAAGATGGATCGTGAAAATGCAGATTTTGACAGTATTCTTGATAATCTGCGTGGCAAGTTCGGCAAGCACGTCCTGCCTTTGCAGCTTCCGCTCGGCAAAGAAGATAAATTTGAAGGCATCATAGACCTTTATAAAATGAAGGCTTATCGTGCCAACGGTAATGGCTCCGATGAAATAGAGATTCCGGATGAGTATAAAGAAGCTGCTCTCGCAGCTCACGAGAAGATGGTAGAAGCTGCGGTAGAAGCAGATGACGATTGCATGATGCGTTATCTCGATGGTGAAGAAATCAGCGATGAAGACATCATGAAATGCCTTATTAAAGGTATCCGCCAAGCTGTTATTTACCCGATGTTGTGCGGCAGTGCTTATAAAGACATTGGTCTTGGCCGTCTGATGAACGCTATCATCGATTTTACTTATCCTGCAATTTTGAACGACTTTATTGTTATGGATAAAGCAACTGGTGAAGAAGAAATCCGCGATGCCAACGCACCTATGGCTGCTTTGGTATTCAAAACAACTTCTGACCCCTTTGTTGGCCGTTTAAGTTATTTCCGTGTATTCTCCGGCACTATTAAAGCTGATAGTGTAGTTTATAACTCCCGCCGTGAGGAAGAAGAACGCATCGCTAATATCTTTACTATGCGTGGCAAGACGCAGATTCCGATGAAGCAGGTTTGCGCCGGTGATATTGGTGTAGTTGCTAAACTGCAATACACTTCCACTGGTGATACCTTGTGTGACAAGAATTCTGAAGTAGAGTTCCCGCCCATTAATTTCCCGCTGCCCATGTATACCAGAGCCATCTACCCGAAAAAGAAGGGTGATGAGGACAAGATTATGTCTGCTCTGAATCGTTTGATGGACGAAGACCCGACGATTATCGTTACCAAAAATCCTGTGACTAAAGAAACCTTGATTAGTGGTATGGGCGATCAGCATATCGAAATTATTATGGAGCGTATGCAACGTAAATTTGGCGTAGAAGCTGAACTCAAGGCCCCGATTATTGAATATCGCGAAACTATTCGTGGCTCTGCCGAAGTTGAAGGCAAGCATAAAAAGCAATCTGGCGGCCATGGTCAGTACGGTCACGTTGTGATTAAGATGGAACCTCTGCCTCCTGGAGGCGGCTTCGAATTTGTAGATAAGATTTTTGGCGGTGCAGTTCCGCGTCAATACATTCCTGCGGTAGAAAAAGGTATGCGTGAAGCTATGGAAAAAGGTATTTTAGCTGGTTATCCTGTTGTGGATATGCGTATTACCTTGCTGGATGGTTCTTACCATACTGTTGATTCCTCTGAAATGGCATTTAAAACTGCTTCCAATATCGCCTTCAAGAAAGCAATGGAAATGTGCAAGCCCGTGTTGCTTGAGCCTATTTACAGCTTAAATGTAACCTGCGCTGATTCTATGATGGGCGATGTTATCGGTGATTT
>CAVKDE010000282.1:0-2603 GCA_963654835.1 Duodenibacillus sp.
GGTAATATCTATGGCGATTTCATTTACCGCGCTGATTTAATCGCAGAAAAGCTGGCACAGATTGAAGAGCGTTCACCGATGGTGGTTGAAGAATATCAAAACAAATTGCAGGAACGCCTGACGAATCTTCTGGCAGATAACAATATCACGGTAGAGCCTGAGCGACTGCTGCAGGAAGTGGCGATTTTTGCTGACCGCACCAGCATTACGGAAGAAATTGTCCGCTTGAAGAGCCATATCAAACAGTTTAAGGCAATTATCGCTTCTGATCAGCCTGTAGGCCGCAAACTGGATTTCTTAATCCAGGAATTTAACCGTGAAGCGAATACCATTGCTTCTAAGGCTAACGATTACACTTTGGCACAAATTGTTGTAGAAATTAAGGCAGAGATTGAAAAAATCCGCGAGCAGATTCAAAACATTGAGTAAAATGGGAGGCTCTTATGGATATTACGCTCATCAATATTGGTTTTGGCAACATTGTCTCTGCCAACCGCATTATTTCTATTATCAGTCCGGAATCTGCACCGATAAAACGTATTATTCAGGAAGCACGCGATAAGGGGATGCTCGTTGATGCAACTTATGGCCGCCGCACACGCGCCGTAGTTGTTACAGATAGCGGTCATATCATTTTATCAGCAGTGCAGCCTGAAACTGTTGCTAACCGTTTGGTAGCACAGACGAGTGATACTGAAGAAGAGGAGTAATAGCATATGGATAAGCAGACAGAAAATGTTACTCCTAAGGGAGTGCTTTTAGTCGTTTCTGGTCCGTCTGGTGCTGGTAAGGGGACTATCTGCCAGCTTTTGCGTGACCAACTGCCTGATTTGGGTTATTCTATTTCCGTTACTACCCGCCAGCCGCGTACTGGTGAAGTTGACGGGGTAAATTATTTCTTTAAAACTGTACCGCAGGTTAAAGAAATGATTGCTGCCGGCGATTTGCTGGAATATGCTGAGGTATACGGAAATTATTACGGCACTCCGCGTAAATATGTGGAGGAGCTTTTAAATTCCGGGCGCGATGTGCTGCTGGAAATTGATATCCAGGGTGCGTTACAGATTAAAAAGCGTTTTCCGGAAGGCGTTTTTGTTTTTATCGTTCCGCCTTCTTTAGATGAATTATCTGCGCGTATTTATAAACGTGGTACAGATAGTGAGGACGTTATTAAACGCCGTATGGCCTCTGCTGCCGGTGAATTGACATATGCAGCAGAATATGATTATATTATTGTGAACGATATCGCAGAAAAGGCTGCCAATAAGGTTTTGACCATTATGGAGGCTGAACGTTATCGTGTGGCGAGAACATATTTTATTGTTGATCGCATTTGTAAAGAAAAGCAATGATTTTACACAAGCACATTATAAAGCGTTAGATACGAAAGTTTGCGACGATGGCGTACTAGAGGTACGTCGAGGAGCGAACTTGAAGTAGATGATGCTTTAGAATGCGCTTCTAAAAATTAAGGAGTGAATGAATTATGTCTATGGTAGATCCTTCTATTGATTATTTAGCAGAAAAGGTTGATAGCAAATATACTTTAGTTATTCTGGCAGCTAAGAGAGCACGCGAACTGACGAAGCCTGGTGTAAATTCTCCGGAAAAAGAAGTTAGTGCAGCTTTAAAAGAAATTGCTGCTGATAAAATTACCTACGAGCGTACTAAAAACGTCTGATAGCAGGAGGTAGGAACCTTGTTAAAGGGTAAAAAAATTGTTCTGGGAGTAACTGGCGGTATCGCCGTTTACAAAGCTGTTGATTTAGTCAGCCGTCTGCGCAAGCAGGGCTGTGAGGTGCGTGTCGTTATGACGGAGCACGCGCAGCAGTTTGTTACTCCGCTGACGTTTAAAGAAATTAGCGGTAATGCTGTGGCTACAGGTATGTGGAACGGTAATCAGGAGTTTAATGTGGAGCATATTGCTTTAGCTAATTGGGCAGATGCCTTTTTAGTTGCGCCTGCTACCGCCAATATTCTGGCAAAAATGGCTTATGGTCTTGCTGATGACTTATTGAGTACTACGCTTTTAGCTGCGCAGGCACCTATTGTTGTCTGCCCCGCTATGAATACGGGGATGTATCTTAACCCTGCAACGCAGGAAAATATTGCCAAGCTTCAAAGCCGCGGCGTTACGGTGATGCCGCCTGCTGAAGGTCATCTGGCCTGTGGCACGAGCGGTCCTGGCCGCCTGCCTGAACCGCAGCAGATTGTGGAATTTATGAGCGGTTTCTTTGCGCGTCGTGAAGGCGATCTGCGTGGTCTGAAAGTTCTTGTTACCGCAGCAGGTACGCGTGAACCGATTGACCCTGTCCGCTTTGTTGGCAACCGTTCCAGCGGCAAGATGGGTTATGCTGTAGCGCAAATGGCAGCAGAGCGTGGTGCCGAAGTACTTTTAATCAGCGGTCCTTCTGCACTTAATATTCCGCCGAATGTGCGTGCTATTAACGTAGAAACTACGAACGAAATGCTTGAAGCCTGCCTTGCAGCTTATGATGATGTAGATATTGTTATCAAAGCGGCAGCTGTTGCTGATTACCGTCCGCATGATGTTGCTGATCAGAAGATTAAAAAGAAAACTGATGACGCACTGACGGTAGTAA
>CAVKDE010000283.1:0-1702 GCA_963654835.1 Duodenibacillus sp.
GTGCTGCATGATTTGAACCATGCGGCGCGCTATAGTGAGCGTTTGATTGCGCTGAAAAAGGGCGTGATTATGGCGGATGGCGCGACGGATGAGGTGTTTACGCAGGCTGTGATTGAGGAGCTTTACGATGTAAAGGCTGTGATTATGCGGGTGGAGGCGAATGGGACGCAGTATCCGGTTTGCTTTCCGTATACGACGACGGAGTAAAGTTTATTATCGAATTTAATTGCTTTACGCAACGAGTAGGGGTGCGCAATTAAATATCGTTCTGCTTCTACCGTTATTTTTATATTATTCCTTACGCAGATTCTTTTGGTGGCAAAAGAATCTGGAAGAAAACCACGCGCTTTTAGAAAGCGCGGGAAACTATCGCTTTTTCATGCTGAAAAAGCTTGGCAAAAAGGCTTTTATATTTGCTTTACGCTTTGCTGCGAAGAGCGAGCCTTTCGTAGTTCAATAGATTGTTCTATGTTCCAGTGGTTACAAATTTGTGGTTCATATAAGCTTAAGCTAGTGTGATTAATTTCGAGGTTAGATGCTGTATTTTTTAGGCTAGATTTTCTGTCCTTTAGCTGACTTAGCGAAGCGGATCACATAAAAACTTTTTGGTTACAAAAAGTTTTGTATTTCCCGCGCTTTTTAAAAGCGCGAACCTTTCTTGCAACTTCTTTCAGTTATGAAAGAAGTTGAATGGGATTAGAAGTGTGAACTTAAATTGTAGCTCGCACTGCGAAGTGCTTTATTTTTCCTACGATATTTTTTATCCCTAAGTTAGCTTTCGCTGACTTGGCGATATGGAAATATACCAAATATAATTCTTACTATGAAAAGAGGTAGATTATGAAAAAACTAAACAAAAAACGTCTTGCTTTGCTTACTGCCTGCGTCATCAGTGCAGTTGCTAATGTTGGCTTTGCAGCAGAGCAGACTGATATGGATTCTTATGAGGGTACAGATTATGTTGTTACCGCAACCAGAACGCCGTTAGAGAAGAAAGAGGTTCCGCAAAGCGTTGAGGTAATTACGAAAGAAGAGATTCAAAATGCTGGTGCAATCAGCGTGCGTGACGTGCTGAAAACTGCTACTAATTTAGTGATTATTGATGGCGGTGGCGGTCACGGCGATAAATTGAGTATGCGCGGTGGCAACAGCAACGATATTTTGATTCTTGTCAATGGCAGACGTATTGCTGGTGAAAATATGTATACCAACGCTTCTGCTAACGACCGTGTTTTGGATCGTTTGAATTTGAGCAATGTAGAACGTGTAGAAATTGTTCGTGGCACTGCTGGTGCTTTGTATGGCTCTGATGCTCAATCTGGTGTAATCAATATTATTACCAGCAAACCTGATAAAGAAGCATTTACCGTAGGCATTGCAACTGGTTCTCGCGAAACTACAAACTACTATCATTGGGATAGCGGTAAAGAAGGCAAAGTTAATGCTTCTATTGATGCAAGCTTTGGCAGAATGCGCGATTTTAGTAGTTCTGAAGAAGGCTTTGTACGTGGTCCGAAACAATATTATAGCTTTGATATGGATTACGAAGCAGATGAGAACAATAAAGTTAACTTCTTCTTTGACTATGGCAAGCAGAAATATAACTATGATGTTGCAATGACTTATCAAGGAATTACGACTAATTATATCAGCTATCGTGATCAGGAGCGTAAATCTGCTGCTGTAACCTATAATGGTAACA
>CAVKDE010000283.1:1712-2585 GCA_963654835.1 Duodenibacillus sp.
TTAGAAACTAATGCCTGGACATCGAGAAATTCTGCACTCACTACACGTAATTATAAAATGTGGGTTCTTGATGCACGTGATAGCATTAACACTTCCGCTAATAATAAATTGACTTTTGGCGGCGAATTTAAGGTTAATGAAGGTGCTGCTTATATCAGTTCTGGTGATGACAGAACTAATCAATATGCTTTGTATATGAAGGATGAATATCGCATCGGTGATAAACTTTTATTAGTTCCTTCTGTACGTTATAACCATCACGATACTTTTGGCAGCCATACGTCTCCTAATATTGGCGCAACTTATTTTGTAAGTGATAATTCTCGCTTTAAGGCAAACTACGGTACCGCTTACCGTGCGCCTTCTGTAGATGAGTTGTATGGCACAATGGGCAGCCACGGAACTTTCTTCCTCTATGGCAATCCTGACTTGAAACCTGAAAAAACTCGTGGCTATGAATTGTCTTATGAGCATGAATTTGGTAAAACAACCAATGCTAAACTTACTTATTTCAAGAGCAAGAAGGAAGATGCCATCAATTTTGAAACTATTCCCGGAACTAAAAATTATCAATACATCAACATTGATAATACAACTTCCGAAGGCATTGAGTTTGTATTAAATCATGATTTGGGTAATGGTTTTACTGTAACCGGTTCTTATGACTGGTTAGATGCCAAGAATGATGATTCTAACAAACGTTTGAATTACACTGCTCGTAACACTTATACTGCTAAATTAGCGTGGAATGATCCAGCGCAAACTGGCTGGGGTGTTACTGCTTGGAATAGATGGTACAGCGATTTTACCGATGATGGTTCAACCTTTGTTAGTGGCAATACCTTTAATATTGCTGTTAATAAGCGTTGGGGC
>CAVKDE010000284.1:0-2585 GCA_963654835.1 Duodenibacillus sp.
GGCCATCCGTAAAGACGCGCGTAGCATTTGCTGCGCCTACAATAACAGGAATACCGCAGGTTACAGCAACAATGGCGGTAGAAGAAGTTAAACCGCCTTCTTCCGCAATAATTGCCACAGCCTTTTGGGAAGCAGCAGGAACATATTCGTCGTTAAGCACATCAACAACTAAAATATCGCCCACTTGTAATTTTTTAGAGAAATCATCAGCAGCCTGCCCCACGCAGATATGGCCTGTTACAGCCTTGCTGCCAATGCCTGTACCACTAATCAGCTTATTACCCACAGTAACCACCTTGATTAAATTCGTGCTGCCCGGAGTGCCAATCGGTACACCGGCAGTTATTACCACAGAAGAACCATCGCTGATAGCATTATTATGCAACGCACATTGCAGCGACAGTTCAATCATTTCATCAGTATTTACAGAATAAGGCCCTAAAATCGGCAGTACGCCCCAATACAGCTGCATAGCACGCACACGCTGCGGCAGACGGGAAACAGCAACAACCTTGCATTGCGGTTTATATTTGGCAATCATGCGTGCTGTAAAACCGGATTCTGTAATCGTCAAAATCGTATCTGCTTTAATTTCCTGGGCAATCTGTACGGTAGCATGGCTGATAGCATCCGTAGAATGGATGCGCTCACTGATGCCTTTCTTGCGGAAAATGCTGACATAATCAAGAGCCTCTTCCGTGCGTACAGCGATTTTAGCCATCGTCTGCACCGCCTCGAGCGGATATTTACCACTAGCAGTTTCGCCGCTGAGCATAATAACATCGCTGCCATCCATAATAGAGTTGGCCACATCGCTTGCTTCCGCACGTGTTGCACGGTAGCTGTTCATCATGCTCTCGAGCATCTGCGTTGCCGTAATAACAGGCTTGCCAGCCTTGTTACAGCGGGAAATGATGTCTTTTTGCACAATCGGCACATCTTCGGTAGGAATTTCTACACCCAAATCACCGCGTGCTACCATAATACCATCAGATACGTTGATAATTTCATCAATGTGCTGTACGCCTGCTTCGTTTTCTATCTTAGAAATAATACCAATAGAAGAACCTGCAGCCTCCAGCACTTTGCGGATAGCAAGGACATCATCAGCCTTCTGTACAAAAGAAGCTGCAATGTAATCCATATCATGCTCTACCGCAAAAAGAATATCAGCCTTGTCCTGCTCGGACAAAAACGGCAGTTTAAGCTCAATACCCGGGCAGGCAACGCGCTTACGCGAACTAAGCTCGCCACCATTGACTACCGTTGTATAAATTTTGCAGCCATCAATTTTCGTAACCTTCAAAGATAACAGACCATCAGCCAGCAAAATATTACTGCCCACCTGCACCTCATCGGGCAAACCTGCATAATTAACATGCGCCATATGCGCATCGCCCAAATAATCTTCTGTTGTCAGGCAGAAAGCATCGCCTTCATTTAAGATAACTTTGCTTTCAGCAAACAAGCCCAGGCGCATTTCCGGGCCTTTGGTATCCGCAATCGTAGCAATTACCTTACCGGCCTGCGCAGCAGCTGCACGCACCAGCTCCAGACGATGAGCGTGGTCGTTGTGGTTGCCATGGGAGAAGTTAAAGCGTGCCAAATCCATGCCTGCACGCATCATTTTTGCCAAAAGCTCTACATTGTCAGTGCTTGGGCCAACAGTGCAGATAATTTTAGTTTTTTTCATAGGAGAAACGCCTCCTCAGCCCTGAAATTTGTGCTCGCACAGTACTTCGTAGGCATCCTCTGCTTCAGAAACAGTCGTGCAGATTTCGTATGCCTTGTTATGCTTACCGCCAGCACTTTTGATCTGTACCAAAAAACCATTTTCTGTGAGCATCTGCTTAATTTTTTTCGCCTGCTCCTCAGTGTGGGCAATATAAATTGTTTTCCACATTTTTATCTGCCTCCAGCAAAAGGCACTTAGCCTTTGTAAGCCTTAATTTTTTCAATCAGCTTCGGCAGGATAACGTTAACATCGCCAACAATACCATAATCAGCAACAGTGAAAATCGGCGCGTCAGCGTCTTTATTAATAGCGATGATGATATCGCTGTCTTTCATACCGGAAAGATGCTGGATAGCACCGCTGATACCGCAGGCAAAATAAATGTGCGGCGTTACAGATTTACCGGATTGGCCAACCTGTTGGGAGTGCGTAAGCCAGCCTTCGTCAATAGCAGCACGGGTACCGGCAACAGCGGAGTTTTCAAACAGAGCTGCCAATTGTTCCAATACATCAAATTTTTCTTTGCTGCCAAAGCCACGGCCACCGGCAGCAATCATGCTTGCTTCATCAATCTTCACAGCGTTATCGCCGCTCAGTGCTTCTTTTTTCAGCATTTCTACATGGCTCACTGCGCCTGCTTCCGGAGTAAAGGAAATAACTTCACCAGTGCGGCTAGCATCTAAATCCAAAGCTTTGAACACTTTCGGACGTACAGTGCCCATCTGCGGGCGGGTTACGTCGCAAACGATGGTAGCACAGATATTGCCGCCCAGTGCCGGACGAGTCCAGGCAACGAGCTTATCATCGGTAACATCCAGTGCAGTGCAATCTGCGCACAGGCCTGTATGCA
>CAVKDE010000285.1:0-2551 GCA_963654835.1 Duodenibacillus sp.
GGTAGGCAGCTTGCTATCAGGTACAATAGCAATAAACTTCAAAGGCTTCGCCGGCAAAAGGCGCAGCGAATGTGCTTTGCCCTGCTCCATATAGCTGATGGTAAAACCGCCGTAAAGCGCAGGCGCAACATTATCAGGATGGCCTTCAATATCTGTTGCAATATCTAAAAGCTGCTCTTTGCTGTAATAATTATCACACAAAGCATTGGCAGCGAAAAGGCCTGCTACAATGGCACTGGAGCTGCTGCCCAAACCACGCGACATAGGAATGCGGTTTGTCATCTTCACCTTCAGTCCAATGCGCTCACCACCTGTCACAGCGTTCCACACGCGCAGAAAGCTGGCGAAAGCTAAATTACGCCCAAACGGCTTTAAATATTCAGCACCTTCACCCGTAACTTCCAGCTTAAAGCCTTTCGTATCCGTAATCTCATAAGTTGCTTCATTATATAAAGTGCAGGCAAGGCCAAGCGTGTCAAAACCGGGACCGCAGTTAGCCGAAGTTGCAGGAACCTGGATAGATACCTTCTTCATGTTCCCGCCTCCCCTATGCCATTTTATTATCTTCTACGCGAATTACGCAGCTAATTGCTTCCACCACAGGCAGCACACGCAAAATCTGCAAAGCCATCTGCAAGTTAGCTTCAGAAACGCTGTGAGTAATCACAACAATCTCTGCCTTGCTGCCTAAAATATCATTCGTCTGCACCACATTGCGCAGGCTCACGCCCTGCGCGCCAAAGGCTGCGGCAATAGCAGCTAGTGCGCCAGGCTTATCTGCCACCTGCAGGCGGATATAAGCAGGTGCGCACATTTTTTCCGGCGGGCACAGCTTCTTTTCTTCAAAGCAAGTGCAGCTGATGCGCCCTGTAGCATTGCGCTGCATATTGCGTGCAATATCAATAATATCGCCGCACACAGAGCTTGCCGTAGGCAGGCGACCTGCGCCCAGGCCCAGGAACATAGCCTCACCGATAGCATCGCCATTAACAAACACAGCGTTATATACGCCGTTTACGCTCGCCAGCGGATGAGTTAAAGGAATCATCGTGGGATTTACACGCAGGCTTACGCCGTTTTCCGGATCATTTTTGGCAATCGCCAAAAGCTTCACCGCATAACCAAGATTAGCAGCGTGTTTAATATCGCACGCTTCCACGCTCTCAATGCCTTCCACCTGCACATCATCCAGGCTAAAGCGCGTATTAAAAGCAATAGAAGCCAAAATTACAATCTTACGCGCAGCATCAAGGCCGCCAACATCGGCAGTCGGGTCAGATTCCGCATAACCCTTCGCCTGAGCGTCACGCAGCACCTCATCATAAGCAAGGTGCTCATCTGCCATTTTAGAAAGCATATAGTTAGTAGTACCGTTGACGATACCCATGATAGAAGTAATCTGGTTGCCTGCCATGCTGGTTTTAAGCGGCCCGATAATAGGAATACCACCGCACACGCTCGCCTCAAACATAAAATCACAGCCATGCTCCTGCGCCAGCGGGAACAAATCCTTACCATACTTAGCCAAAACATCCTTGTTCGCCGTCACCACATGCTTGCCATTTTTAAATGCCTGCTCAATATATTCCTTCGCAGGATGTTCACGCCCCAAAAGCTCTACGATAATATCAATGCTTTCATCATTAAGCACCTCATCAGCATTCGCCGTGAAATAATATTTATCGCCGTATTCTTTTTGCAGACGTTCCACATTGCGGTCTAAAACCTTAGTAATTTTTACAGGTCTGCCTACTTCTTTCGTGATTTTTTCTGCATTCTTTTCCAGAACCTTCAGCACGCCGCCACCTACAGTGCCTGCGCCCAGAAGGCCTACATTAATAAAATCTTTCATCATGCCCCTCCATAACGAAAACCTTAACTATATGCCTAAATATTTACAAATTAAACCTGACCTAAAACTTCCAGACGTTTTACGCCATCAATCATGCGCAGCTTGTCCAGCAAAGCTTCCAAATCAATAGTCAGGTGTTTGGTTTCAATAGAAATAGTAGTGTTCGCTACACCTTGCAGCGGAATACCCTGGTTAATTGTCATAATGCTGCCAGAATCATCCGCAACAGTGTTCAAAACCTTGGAGAGAACGCCGGATTTATGCTCCAATAATAAAGACAAGGTGATAATTTTTTCCTTGCTTGCTTCATAGAACGGGAAAACAAAATCTTTATATTTGTAATAAGCACTGCGGCTTAAACCCATTTTTTCAACTGCTTCGTTGATAGTTTTAATTTCACCTCTTTTGAGGATTTCCTTTACCTTAATAGTTTTTTTGATTGCCTCGGGAAGAATTTCTTCACGAACCAAATAGAACGTAGATTTCTCAGACATCGTACTGTCCCCTTTCTCTAAACAAAACTCTTGTTATATTATACCACTGTTCTTGTGAAAAATACAATTGAAAAATTTGTTAAGTTTTTACAAACACAAATGGAAAAATGCTGTTACATTTATGTGTAGTTTTTATTTTAGTAATGCTTTTTCAATGCTTAATATATCTGCCTGTGAAACAAATAAACGTCCTCTGTATCGAGTT
>CAVKDE010000286.1:0-2535 GCA_963654835.1 Duodenibacillus sp.
GAGCTGTGCTTGGCAGATATGGAATCTGTAGAAAAGCGCCAAGAGCGTTTGGTAAAATTGGCAAAAACCGGTGATAAAAAAGTTAAGCTGGAGCAGGCTGTCATGGAAAAAGTTATGGCTGGGTTATCTGAAGCAGTTCCTGCGCGTCGCCTTGGACTGACGGAAGAAGAACAGGAGTTTCTTGGCGAACTGCATCTTTTAACGATGAAACCTGTGCTTTATGTTACCAACGTAGCGGAAGGCGAGGTTGCGGATCCTTCCGGTAACGAGCATGTGCAGGCTGTAAAAAAATACGCAGCAGAAGAAAATGCTGAGGTTATCGTGGTTTCCGCTAAAATGGAAAGTGAAATTGCTGAACTGCCGGAAGATGAAGCTAAGGAATATCTGGAAATGGCAGGTTTGGAAGAAACTGGTCTGGACAGATTGATTAAAGCAGGCTTTAAACTGCTGGGCCTGATGACTTTCTTAACTGCTGGCGAAATTGAATCCCGTGCGTGGACGATTAAACAAAATACTAAAGCACCGCAGGCTGCCGGCAAAATCCATACTGATTTTGAACGTGGCTTTATCCGTGCGGAAATTGTTTCTTATGATGATCTTGTTGCCTGTGGCAGCAAGGCAGCAGCACGTGAAAAAGGTTTGGTTCGTTTGGAAGGTAAGGATTACGTGATGCAGGATGGCGACGTTGTTGAGTTCCGCTTCAACGTATAATAATTGAATTAAAAATAGCATATAGTACTAGAAGGCGCAGCGAGCGAAAGCAAGCTGCGCTTTTTGTGTGCGTGCGCAGCCAAAGTTTATTACTTTCATTCTACAAACTTCGCAAAAATAAAAGTTTGTAGAATTGATGTTATAAACTCAGGTAAATTAGAAGTTTATAACATCAATTATATAAACTTGGTAAATTTACGATTGTGATAAAACTTTAATTGACTGTTGTTTTTTTAGAATGTATAATGAGTTTGAAAGTTAAGAGGAGGAAGATGTTATTATGAAGAATTTACAAGAATTAGAGCAAATTACTTTGTTGAAGAACTGTATTATTAGTGCTATTTCTCCTATGAAAATATATTTATTTGGTTCTTTTGCAGATGGAACGGAACAAGCGGAAAGTGACTTCGATTTTTATGTTATTGTTAACGATGATGAAAAAAATCTTTTATCATTAACGCAAAAAGCGTATAAAGCTATGAGAGGGAAAAAAGACAGACCAGTAGATATTATTGTGGTGCGCAATAGTAAATTCGAAGAACGTAAAAATTGGAAATTATCTTTAGAGCGTGAAGTAGATAATAAGGGGGTTTTGTTATATGCAGCCTGAAGTTAAAGAATGGCTTGACTTTGCTAAAATGGATTTGGATTCAGCGCAGCATTTATATAAAACATTTTACCCTAAACCATTGCAAATTATTTGCTATCACTGTCAGCAGGCAGCAGAAAAAGCGGTAAAAGCTGTAATTGTTGCTAAAGGTAAACCTGGTGGTATGCCTAAAATGCATGATCTCGAGTTCTTGTTGAATCAAATGAAAAATTATACGGATATAAATGAAGAATTATGGGATTATGCAGAAGCTTTGACACCTTATGGCATTGAGATTCGATATCCTGGAGGAACAGAAGTTAGTGATGAGGAAGCGGAATTGGGGTTAAAATATGCTTATGAAATATATTCTTGGGCGGTAACGGAAATAGGAAAATAGTGAGCATATATTTAAGGCGCAGCGAGCGAAAGCGAGCTGCGCTTTTTGTATGGGGATATGTTATAATGATATTGTTATGATATTATTTTGATGGAACTTTGATAGTGTTATTATAGAGCAGTTTTTGCTGGAGGTGCGAAAATGTATGAGAAAATAGTAAGCTGGTGGCAGGCGAAAAATATACAGACGGATGCAGACTTAGAAGAAGCTTTTAATGGACATGTGATTTCTTTTGCTTATAATTCAGGTAATATTGAAAATCCTAACGTAACTTATCACGATACAAGAGAAATTTTTGAGCATGACGGTGTTACTAGTTATACTGGTGATATTCGCACTTTGTTTGAAATCCGTAATGCTAAGTGGGCAAATGAATATTTTTTTGAAGCATTTAACAAACGTAAGCAGATTGATGAAACTTTGATTAAAGAAATACAAAAGCGTCTGACACTCAATACTTATGATCAATTACGATGGAAGAAAGGTGAGCGACCGGGAGAATATAAAAAAGGTGATTATGTAACAGGTAAAAATGAAACGGGGGCGTGGCCAGAAGATGTGCCTGAGAAAATGCAGGAGTTGATAGAAGATATTAATTCCATAGATGATAGAAATGCTCTGACAGCGGCAGCATTTTTTCATGCAAAGTTTGAAAATATACATCCTTTTGCTGATGGCAACGGACGCACGGGACGTTTGGTGATGAACTATCTGCTTGTTATGCATAATCATCCGCCAATTGTTATTCATCAGGAGGATAGAAAAGCTTATTTTGAAGCGTTGGAAGCTTGGGATGAAGAGCAGGATTTAGATTCTTTGAAGGCGTTTTTGAAGC
>CAVKDE010000287.1:0-2530 GCA_963654835.1 Duodenibacillus sp.
CATCACGATAAGGCTGTTTAAAGGAAGCATTAAGCTTATTCACATCACGACCGTTGCTGGCAAGCGAACCTTGCAGTTCCGTCAGTGCTTCACCGTTAATGGTAATTTTATCGCTCGTTACATCGCCATCAAAGAAGGGAGAAGTAAGCGTGCCGCTCAAATGGCCTTTGGCATTAAGCTTGCCGCCTAAATCAACCGTATCATCATTGATAGGCAGATGCTCCAAATCCACATCCTGCGCATCCATAACAAAATTAATTTGTTGGTCACGCGTCATCGTGCCATCTAAAACTAAGCGTCCATAGAAGGCATCCACAACAAAATCTTTTAATTCCAGATAGCCGTCTTCGTAACGATATCTGCCGGAAACATTGTTATACAGCTGCTTAGCTGCACTGCCATCCGTTGCATGTACTTCGCCGTAAACGTAAGGATGGCTGATACTTCCTTTCAGCTGCATCACATTGTTTAAATTACCTGTCAGCATATCCTGCTTACCGATAAGTGCCATTAAAGGCTCAATGCGCACGCCATCAGTTTCCAGCGTCAAATCAAAGGCAGGTTCATCACCGGCAAGATTGATATCGCCGTTGATGATGTGCTGACCCTGCGCCATATGCGCAATAAAATCTTTAAATGTGAGCACGTTATTTTTCATTGCCAGATAGCCATGTGCTTCATCTATCTGCTGGTTCATAAAATCTACATTTTTCAGCTGCACGCGACCGTTAAATTCCGGTGCATCCAGCGTACCTGTAATTTGAAAACCGGTAGAGCAGAGGCCGCTTCCCTGCTGACCTGTAGCAATATCCAATATCGGGTCAATGGGGAAATCCACTAAACTTTCACGCAGCGCAAGCGTGCCATCTTTAGCAATAGTACCGCGCAGTTTCAGGCTACCGTTATCACCGGCGAACGCGCTCAGGTTGTCAATCGTCAGCCCATCAGCAGCATACGCGCCATCAAAGGCCAGGCGGTTCACTTTCAGGCTGCGCCAGGTGATATCTAAAGTATCTGCCGCAGCGTTAATCTGCATCTTCTCCTGCGCAAGTTTTGCCAAAACAGCCAGCTTGCCGTTTACATGCACGCTGTCGCTAGCTTTACCAGGCAGGTTCTGCGTTACGTTTTGCAACTCTACATCAGCAGTTAAGGTTTTATCGTCTAAAGCGTAAGTGCCGTTGGCGCGCACCGTGCCACCGCCATATTCTGCTTGCACATCATGCAGCACGATGGCATCCTTGCTGCCGCTAAAGGGCAGGCGTAAATTTTTTACGCTGTAATCACCATAAGTTAAAGCTTCTGCCGTCAGCACGCCGCTGCCACTAGGCTCATCAGTATTGCGTAAATCTGCTTCACCCTCAAGGTGCAGCTTTTGTTTATCAATAGATGCGTCGATACCGCTCACGCTCACTAAATTTTCGTCCGCGCGTACAACGCCGTCAAGCTGCACGCTGTGCTCCGCGCCAGCTAAAGTAAGCTTTCCGGCTAAAGCAGCTAACTTCACTTCGCCGCTAAAACGCTGCTTACCGTTTTTATTCACGTATAAAAGTACCAGCTTACCCAAACCACCCTGAAGCTCATCCACATCAGCATAATGTTTTGCTAAAGCTGCATAAGGCGCAAGTTCCAGCTTATCGCCTGTTAATTTCAGGCGGCCTTCGCCCTTTGTCGTCATCAGACCAGCTAATTTCAGCTCGTCAGTTCCGCTCGTCAGCGCAATATCCACCGCAAAATCAGGGTTTGCCCCGCCATTTACGCTGCCATCCACGCCAAAGCTCCACTTGCCTTGCGGCATAGATACAACAAGCTCGCCATCATCCACGCTCAGCGTGCCATAAAAAGGCGTTTCGCTGGAATCAGAAGGCTTTAAGAGGTTCTGCATATTCCATTTTTCTTTGTCATTCATCGTGAGGTACACCTTTGGGCGCACCAATTCAATTTTGCTTAAAGCACGCTCGGCCTTCTGCATCGCCAGCCACGGGCGCAGCGTAATCACAGTGCGCGGCAGCTCCGCCACCTTTTCGCCCTGCGCGTCCTTCACGGTAACATCCGTTACTTCCGCCGTCAGGCCGCCATCCCATTTTAAGCCGCCGATAGAAACGCTGCCATTGATATAATCTGTTGCCAGCTGCTCTACCTCAGGCAGCATCTGCTTGATATAATTGGGCATAACAGTATGCACTAAAAAGATATAGCCTGCTGCAAGCAGGATGATTAAGCTTCCGAGAAATTGTAGATATTTTTTCATATAGTTCACCGTTTATCAGCTTACCAGAAATTTATGGCAAAGCTGTGTCAGAATACGCAAAAGTTTAGATAAAAACACTTCGACTTATATTCTTTCGACACGAGTAAAAACATTCCTCTATTTTGGGAAAAATAAATTGAAGATTGTAGAGACAATTTGTGGCGTTTAGCTGAAAAAAAAGGCTCCCCTTGGGGGGAGCTGTCGCCACCAGGCGACTGAGAGGGGTCTTGAAGAATGGCGTTTATCAAACCCCTCTCCGTCATCGCTACGCGATGCCACCTC
>CAVKDE010000288.1:0-2526 GCA_963654835.1 Duodenibacillus sp.
CATCACCTCCATTCTTTTGGGAATGGGGCAACGCCACCCTGCAACACGGTCGTCAATCTTTTAAAAGTATATCATATAAACATGTTTTTGACAATAAAAAATAACCGCCTGGTCCTGAGAAAACTAGCGGTTATTTTTTAATCAATAAATCTTAGGGAACCACCTATCGGTAGCACCTTCTTTACCGTTATTATATTACATTCGCTTGCTTTAAGCAAGTTGTTGCGTGTGAATTTTAGAAGATTTTTGATGATAAATTAGAGGGAAGAGTGCTGATATGTTTACTAGGGAGAGCGATTTTGAAACTGCCTTAGCTAATCTTTTAACAGAACATGGCTGGGAAAAAGAGATTCTGTATAATTATACCGAACAACAGCTTGTGCAAAACTGGGCGGATATTCTCTTAGAAAATAACCGCAGCATTGACCGCTTAAACAACTGCCCGTTAACGCAGGGAGAAATGCAGCAGCTTATTGAGCAGATAACAACACTGAAAACACCGCTCAAGCTGAATGGTTTTATCAATGGTTACAGCGTTACGGTAAAGCGTGATAATAAAGACGACACTTTGCACTATGGCAAAGAGGTTTCTTTGAAAATTTATGACCGCATGGAAATTGCTGCGGGGCAAAGCCGTTATCAGATTGTGCGTCAGCCTAAATTCCCTACCAAATCCAAAATTTTGAACGACCGTCGTGGCGACATGATGCTTTTAATAAACGGTATGCCTGTTATTCATATTGAATTAAAAAAGAGCGGTATTCCTGTCAGCCAGGCGTATAACCAGATTGAAAAATATGCACACGAAGGCATTTTTACAGGCCTTTTTTCTCTAGTACAGATTTTTGTTGCCATGAATCCGGAAGAAACGGTTTATTTTGCTAACCCGGGACCGGAAGGCAAATTTAACCCTGATTTTTATTTCCATTGGGCAGATTTTGATAACGTGCCTATTAACGATTGGAAGCGCATTGCTTCTACCTTGCTTTCTATTCCGATGGCGCATCAGTTGATAGGATTTTATACTGTGGCAGATGATGGCGACGGGGTGCTGAAAGTTATGCGCAGCTACCAATATTATGCTGCCAATGCTATTAGCGATAAGGTTGCCAAAACAAAATGGGAAGAGAAAAACCAACTGGGCGGGCATATATGGCACACCACAGGCAGCGGTAAAACTATGACTTCCTTTAAATCTGCGCAGCTTATTGCTATGTCAAAGGATGCGGATAAAGTTATATTTTTAGTTGATAGAATTGAACTGGGAACGCAAAGTTTAGAAGAATATCGTGGCTTTGCTGATGCGAGCCAGGATGTGCAGGCTACGGAAAATACGAATGTGCTGATAAATAAACTAAAAAGCAATAACCCCAGTGATACATTAATCGTTACATCTATTCAGAAGATGAGCAATATCAAAAATGATGCCATGGGAGCGTTAAAAGAAGCAGATATTCAGTTGATGAATAAAAAACGCATCGTGTTTATTGTGGATGAATGCCACCGCTCTACCTTTGGTGATATGCTGCAAGTTATTAAGCAAACTTTTCCTAAAGCCTTGTTCTTTGGCTTTTCCGGAACGCCGATTCAAAACGAAAACCAGAAGAAGCTGAATACAACAGCGGATGTGTTTGGCAGCGAACTGCACCGTTACAGCATTGCGGATGGCATTCGTGATGGCAACGTGCTTGGTTTTGACCCATACAAAATTGCTACATATAAAGAACGTGATGTGCGTGAAGCTGTAGCTTTAGATATGGCTCATGCTCAATCTGTGCAGGAAGCTTTGGCTGATCCGCGTTGTTTGATCCGAGTATAGATAATAACGGTGCGGAAAAAGCAGCCTTTAAAGAAGATGGCTTGGCAGAAATTATAGAGGATTATAATGCGCAATATGGGAAGGATTTTGCTCTGCCTACATTTGCCAAAATGAAAAAAGATATTGCGAACCGCCTGGCGCACAAAAAGCCTTATAACGGTATAGAAAAGACACCGGAAAAGCAAATTGATTTGCTGATAGTGGTTGACCAGATGCTGACAGGTTTTGATTCTAAATGGATTAACACCTTATAAAGAAATCCCGCGTGGCGAAGGCGAGGGTGGAGAAAGTATTCCGTATGATATTAAGAGTTATATCACAGAAATTGCTACAGATAAGATAGATGTGGATTATATGAACTCTAAATTTACGAAATACCTCATTGCGCAAGTTTATGGCGTTAGATGTTACCGATGAAAACATCAATGAATATGGTCGCTTTGAAGCTTTAAAAAAGACGATAGATAAGGCTAAAGCGAAAGCATATTTTGAAGCTGTGGAAGGAACGAAGCTGATTCCACCAAAAGTTATGCAAAAAGCAGATAAATTATTGCGTAAATTCATTTTAGCAGGTGGCTGCGAGATAAAAATGCCATAAACTGCGAAGATGAAGGCTGATAAGAAAAGCCTTTTTCTATTTGCACTTTTTTGCTATTCGCTGTATAATTAGTCTGATTAACAATCGTTATTTTGAAAAATTAGTAAGG
>CAVKDE010000289.1:0-2492 GCA_963654835.1 Duodenibacillus sp.
ACTCCGGTAGGTACTCCTCCGAACACTCTGGTACTCGGCCCTGGCGGATACAGATTCATGGACTACCTGAAAGCTGGCTGCGGTCTGGTTCTGGTATGCTTCGTAGTATCTCTGGTTGTTATTCCTATTGTTTGGCCGTTCTTCCCCGGCAAATAACTTGTTAGCCTGCCGATAAGGCACCATCTACTTCACATCGGCTCCTAGGAGTACTAGTTTGTACGCCGTCGTCGCCGATGCTCGTATCTGGCACTTTCTCGTCAGTCTAGGGAAAGAAATGATAAAGTAGCACATGCTTCTTTATCAAACCACAAAAATTATCCCCGTCGCGTTTGCGGCGGGGATTTTTTGTACCCATTTTCAGTTGTATGTTATAAAAGCAGGCTTGCTTTTTTACTTATCAAGAATTTCCCCCAACACTTTGAACAGCTCCTGGATGTTAATGGGTTTAGCGATGTGGGCGTTCATGCCTGCTGCCAGCGAAGTGCGCTTATCTTCGTCAAAAGCGTTCGCCGAAAGAGCGATGATGGGGATGTTTGCCAGCGCGGGGTTGGGCAGCGCACGGATTTTTTTCGTTGCTGTATAACCGTCCATAACCGGCATCTGGATATCCATGAGGATCAAATCATAATAAGCAGGTTGGGAGTTAGCAACTTTTTCTACTGCCTGTGTGCCGTCCTCGGCCTCATCCGTCGTGAAGCCTGCCTGGCTTAGCATAGTGACAGCAATTTCACGGTTGAGCTTGTTATCTTCAACTACAAGGATGTGCTTGCCGTGGAAATCTTTTTTCTTTAAGGTTGCAGCGAGTTTTTCCTGTTTATCCATGGGCAGTTCACCTGTAAAAATAGGCTTGCTGAGTTTGATGACGATATCTGTTCCTTTACCGGGCGCAGAAAAAACATTAATTGTGCCTTGCGCCATATCCACAATGCTCTTGGTAATCGTCATGCCCAGGCCCGTACCCTGGATGTGGCTGACAGTGCTGTTATATTCGCGTTCAAAAGGCTGGAAGATTTTCTCTACAAATTCCGGTGACATACCGATGCCATTATCTTTGACGTGTATTTCATAAGTAGCGCAGCCTTGCTTTTCTGCGGGCAGCTGCGTGATGCTGACGATAATTTTGCCGCCTTCCGGCGTATATTTTACCGCGTTGCTGACGAGGTTTACGAGCACCTGGCCGCAGCGCAGTTTATCAGCATAAATAGTATCGTTAATGATGTTGCTAGTGATAATTTCCAGCGTCTGTTTTTTAGCGTGCACCTGTTCCTGCATGATGAGGTAGAGGTCAGCGAAAATTTCTTTCACGCTGCAGGGAGCTTCGTTGAGCTGGATTTTACCGCTTTCAATGCGGCTCATTTCCAGTACATCATTGATTAAGGAGAGCAGATGCTTGCTGGAAACATTGATTTTTCTCAGGTAATCATTGATTTTAGCGGGGTCAGCGGTGTTTTGCGCCAGTGTGGTGAAGCCGATAATAGCGTTCATCGGCGTTCTGATATCATGCGACATGCTAAATAAAAAGTTCGTCTTACTTTTATTCGCTGCCTGTGCCTGCTGCGCCAGATAGTGCTGCCTGATAGCATAAGCCTGCTCTGCTTCCAGCAGTTTTTTCCTCTCGTGCAGACGCAGATACATAACAAAGTAAATCAAAATGCCTGCAAAAATTGCGCAGATAAGCGTGAGAAAGGCTAGCGGATGATTTTTAAAATAGCTGAACAGTGTTGTGTTTTTTGCTTCATAATTAGTATGCTTAGCTACAATCTGTGCCATTTCATCAGCAGAAGCTGCGTAGATGCACTTTGTGAGGATTCCGCTCAGCTCATGGCTGACGTTCTTGCTGAAAGCAAGCCCATAATTAAAGTGTGGATCGCCACCCACCATTTCGTAGGTGAGGTTACTATATTTATTATCATTGATGTAATGCATGGCCGTGTAAAAATACATATAGGCAGCATCTGCTTTGCCATCAATAACTGCTTCTACGGATTCATCAAGGCTATTGGTACGCATAATATTTACTGCTGTCAAGAGAGAATCTTCCGGATTGGGCATACCGTAACGCTTGAGCGTAGCGATAGTTTTGACAGCGTGGGATAAATCATTGCGCTTGAGCAGCACAAGCCTTGTATCAATAAAAGGTGCGGTGACAGCGTAATCAAAAATTTCCGCAAAAGCTTTATTATCCATGCGCCAGTCCATGATAATATCGGCTTCGCTGTTAAAACAGATATCTTCATAATCCGCAATATTTTTAGGAATGCGGAAGGTATAGGGGATACCTGCTTTTTTCATCAGCAGATCAAACATATCAGGGATAATGCCTTTCAGTACACCGTTTTCAATGTAGGAATACGGCGCTTTACCGGGGAAACAGGTAACAACGAGGGCTTTTTCACCGGTGGCGTATTCTTTGATAATTTCTTTTTCGTGCTCCGTGAAAACAAGCTTGTTGGTGCTGTTTGCTTTCTGGTATTTATAACGCAGTGTGTGCA
>CAVKDE010000290.1:0-2487 GCA_963654835.1 Duodenibacillus sp.
TCATTCATATAGTTCGCCCTCGTTTCACAATTTCTTTAAGTTGAATTTACAACATAATTTGCTACTTGTCAATGAAAAAGCCAGATAACACAAAACACTTTTATCTTATGAAATAAAACACTGCCAAATAACTGAATGAATTACGTCCAAATGGCCTAACAAAAAGCTGCCAAATGACTGAACGAATTACGTCCAAATGGCCTAATAAAAAGTGCCAAATAACTGAAAAGAACTTGCAAAGGTGCATGAAAGCTGAATTTAAGAAAAATATTACATCTAAGCCTTTGATTAGCACACACTAAGTATACTTTGCTTGGCAAATGTGGTATAATTAAACAGGTTATTTCTAAAAATAAAATGAGTGATTATAGGATGGTGAAATCAATGAAAGTATCTGCTGAAGACGTTAAGCACATTGCACAGCTTTCCCGTTTAACTGTTCCTGCTTCCGAAATGGAAATGTTTACCGAACAGTTCAACCAGATTCTTAACTATGCCGACATTCTTGAAAAAGTTGATACCACTGGTATCGAGCCTACTCCGTACGTTCTGCCTGTAAGCAACGTACTGCGTGAGGACGTTGTTAAAGAAGGCGTTTCCCATGAGGAAGCCTTGAAGAACGCTCCTGCTGTTCACAATGACGGCTTTAAAGTACCGCGCGTAATCGAATAAGAAGGAGGCTATTGCTGTGGATTTGTATAAACTTACTGCGCACGAGCTGCACGAAAAGCTCGTCAATAAAGAAGTAAGCTCCGTCGAACTGACTAACGCTGTTATTGCGCGTGTCGACGAAGTAGAAGACAAGGTTAACGCTTATGTAACACTTGACAAAGAAAATGCTCTGGCGCAAGCTGCTAAGGTTGATGCGAAAATCGCTGCTGGTGAGGCTATTGCTCCGCTGGCTGGTATTCCGGGCGCAATCAAAGATAATATCTCTACTAAAGGCCTGCGCACCACCTGCTCTTCCAAAATGCTGGAGAACTTTATCCCTGTTTATGACGCACACGTTATTAAAAATCTGCGCGCTGACGAAACTATTTTCCTGGGCAAAACCAATCTGGATGAATTCGCAATGGGTTCTACCACTAAGACTTCCCACTTTGGCGTAACCCATAACCCTTGGAATTTAGACTGCGTTCCTGGCGGTTCTTCCGGCGGCTCTGCTGCTGCTATTGCTGCTGGTGAAGCAATCTGGACTTTGGGTTCTGATACCGGCGGATCTATCCGTCAACCGGCTTCTTTTGTAGGCTGCGTTGGTATTAAACCGACTTATGGCCGTGTATCCCGTTATGGCTGCGTAGCTTTCGCTTCCTCTCTGGATCAGATCGGACCTATCACCAAAGACGTAACTGATGCTGCTCTTGTACTTAACACCATCTGCGGTAAAGATGAAATGGATTCCACTTCTTTGAATGTTGATGTTCCTGATTTTACCAAAGCACTGGTAAATGATGTTAAAGGTTTGCGCATCGGCCTGCCAAAAGAATATTTTGGCGAAGGTGTTGACCCGAAGGTTAAAGCTGAAGTATTAAAAGCTGCGGAAAAATATAAAGAACTGGGTGCAGAAATTGTTGAAGTTTCCCTGCCGCATACCGAATATGCTGTAATTACTTATTACATCATCGCTCCTGCGGAAGCTTCTGCTAACCTGGCACGTTTTGACGGTGTTCGTTATGGCTATCGCAATCTGGAAGCAACCTCTGCTCCGGAGATGACCACCATGAGCCGCACCGAAGGCTTCGGTCAGGAAGTACGCCGCCGCATTATGCTGGGTACTTACGTTCTGAGCAGCGGTTATTATGACGCTTATTACAACAAAGCAATGCAAGTGCGTACCCTCATCCGCCGCGATTTTGAAGCTGCGTTTGAAAAATGCGATGTACTGCTTGCACCGACCTCTCCTGTTCCTGCTTATGGCATCAACGACAAGATGGATCCTTTGACTATGTACATGCTGGACGTAACCACTATTCCTGTCAACATGGCTGGTCTGCCGGGTATTTCTATTCCTTGCGGCTTTGCTGATAACGGTATGCCTATTGGTATGCAGCTGATTGGTAAAGTTTTGGACGAGGCAACTGTTTTGCGTGCTGCTTATACCTTTGAACAAGCAACCGAATATCATAAAGTATTCGCACCGCTGGGAGGTAACAAATAATGACTAAATATATTACTGTTATCGGTCTGGAAGTTCATGCCGAGCTGAAAACTAAAACTAAAGCATTCTGCAGCTGCTCTACTGCTTTCGGCAGCCTGCCTAACACTCATGTCTGCCCTGTCTGCCTGGGTATGCCTGGCGCATTGCCTGTGCTGAACAAGCAGGTTGTTGATTTTGCTATCAAAGCAGGTTTGGCTTTGAACTGCGATATCCAGAAATTCAATAAATTTGACCGTAAAAACTATTTCTATCCTGACCTTTCCAAGAACTATCAGATTTCCCAATTTGCTAAACCTATCTGCCTTGGTGGTCATATTGATATCAAACTT
>CAVKDE010000291.1:0-2480 GCA_963654835.1 Duodenibacillus sp.
AGTTTGTAGAATTTAGTTGTAACATTTAGCCGAAGAGAAAGGCTCCCCTTGGGGGGAGCTGTCGCCGTTAGGCGACTGAGAGGGGTCTTGAAGAATGACGTTTATCAATCCCCTCTCCGTCATCGCTACGCGATGCCACCTCTCCCCAAGGAGAGGCTCGTTCGCAAAACACCCTTCAAACTTCAATTTATCTGCTATATTGGAGAAACTAATGAAAAATATATCCCCCAAACCACCAACCATACACGACTACCTTGAGGCCTTCTCGGAATTTCTGAGAAGGCCTAAAACTGTTTTTGATTTTAAGGACAGGACGAAGGGAATAATTTTGCTGATTGCTATAATTATTATTCTCCAGAAGGTTGTACAAATGCTTGGCGGTTGATATAATAAAATAGTAGAATTGTTTACCGAGGAGGATGGCTGTGAGCAGCAAGGGGATTGGCATTTTGGGCGGGACTTTTGATCCCATCCATTTAGGACATCTGCATATGGCTGAAGCAGTGTATAACAGCATGAAGCTGGAAAAAATTGTTTTCATTCCGGCTTTTGTGCCACCGCATAAAATTGGCTGGGATTATGCTCCTGCACAAGACCGCTTTGCTATGACCAGTCTTGCTGTAAAGGAGTATCCTCATTTTGCTGTTTCTGATATGGAGCTGCGCCGCAATGGTGTTTCCTACACGATAGACACGCTGCGTGAGCTGCGCGCCCTGCATCCTGATGAACAGTTATATTTTATTATCGGTGCAGATTCTGTTGTGCAGCTGCATACGTGGAATTCTATTTATGAAATGCTGGATCTGGCGACGTTTGTGGCCGCAGGCAGACCGGGTTATGCAGGTGTGCGTGATGAGGTAGTGCGCAATTTAGGCGCAGAGGCGGCAGCTAAAATTATTTTGCTGCATACGCCGGAATATGATATTTCTTCGACTGCGATTCGCAGTAAGATTAGAGAAAATGCCAGCTTGGACGGGCTTGTACCGCAGGCTGTCGAAAAATATATTTATGAGCATAGTTTATATAAAAAGCAGGAGAAGGCATAACTGATGATGAAAATTGAAGAAATGAAGCAGCTTTTAGAAAAATCACTTGCACCTAAACGCTATAAGCATTCTATTAATGTTTATCTGGCTGCGCTGGAATTGGCAAAATCACATAAGCTTCCGCCGGAAAAAATTGCTGTCAGTGCGCTTTTGCATGACTGCGGGCGTGAAGTGCCGACGAAAGAAAGCGTGGCGAAGGCCAAGGAGCTGGGTATTGCTGTAGATGAGGTGGAACGCCACCAGCCGATTTTGCTGCACGCAAAATTAGGTGTGTATTACGCAAGAGAAAAATATGGCGTGACGGATGCAGAAATTTTAGATGGCATTTTATATCACACAACAGGCAAGGACAAAATGAGTGCTTTGGCGAAAGTTGTCTTTTTAGCAGATATGATAGAGCCCGGGCGTGATTTCCCTGGTGTGGAAGATTTGCGCAAGCTGGCACATAAAAATTTGGATAAGGCGATGCTTAAAGCTTATAGCAATACGATAGAATATCTGTTAGCTGGCGGGCAATTAATCCACCCGCACTGCATTGACGGTTATAATGAGCTGCTACTTGCGGAAAAAGCAGCAAAAAGCAAGTAGGAGAGTAAGCTATGGAAAATAATAATGAACAGCTGCCTAAGCGTTACCGCGTCAAGAAAAAACTGCGCTGGGGTAGATTGATAGGCGTGCTTTTTCTTATCGGTTTATTTGGTACTGTCCTATTTTGGGCAGCGGTATGGATCAATAATAATTTTATTAATCCGCCGCAGGCGAAGGTTGCCGCCGCAGATGATAAAATCCGCGATGATGCAAAGCTAAACGAACGCATCAATATCCTGCTTTTAGGTATAGATGATGGCGACAGCGAAGCAGCAGAAACAGAGCCTAAGCGCACTGACGCAATTATTCTTTTAAGTTTTGATCCGCAGAATAATAAAGTTTCCGTGCTTTCTATTCCGCGTGATACTAAAGTGATTTTGCCGGGACACAAGGATCCGGAGAAAATTAATGCAGCCTATGCTTATGGCGGTGTAGTGATGGCCAAGCAGACGGTAGCTAACCTTTTGCGCGTACCGATTCACTACTATGCTTTAGCCAACTGGCGCGCGTTTATCGACGTGGTCAATCTGATTGGCGGCGTAGATTTATATGTGGACAAGGATATGTATTACGAAGATCCTTATGCTGATTTAGTTATTGATATCAAGCATGGATATCAGCATATGGATGGCGAAACTGCTGGCAAGTATGTGCGCTTTCGTAAGGATGAGCTGGGCGATATCGGCCGCGTACAAAGGCAGCAAAAGTTTTTGAAGGCTGCGGCTGAGCAGATGTTTTCTGTGCAGAACGTAGCAAAAATCAGCAGCCTGCTGGCTACGCTGGATAAATATGTTAAGACTGATTTAAATACCCTGACGATGCTAAAAGCTGCGAACAGCTTTAAAC
>CAVKDE010000292.1:0-2479 GCA_963654835.1 Duodenibacillus sp.
CCATTATCAAAATCGCTATAATCCAAAAAAATCACCGAACCATTAATATACGGCAAAGGGTTTTCCGGCGTAATATACAGCTCATAGCCATTGATATTTTTGGGCAGGGTGCGCCAATAATCCCATTCTTCAAAATGTAGCTCTTTCGCCTCGTAAGGGAATTTATGGACATAATTACGATCAATGCCACGCAAAATATCAGCAAGATGCTTTTGCATCATCTCGCTAAAGCGTTCCCTATCGCGGCAAAAATAACGCTCATCGCGAAATTTATGCAATCCTACAGTTTTTACAGGCACATAATCAAAAGTTTCACTTGTATAAGTAATATCCAGCCTGCAATGCATCACTGGATTATCATAAGCTGCAATATTTAAAATTTGCCCGTCAATACCGCTGCCAGGCAGGCGATTAAAACCATCTATCGTTTTAGGAAGCTGCGTAAGCAGAGGCCAGTCTTTCAAGCTCTCAGCTATTTCTTCAATACTTGCTTTTCCCACGATTCACCTCACACTTCAATCAGGCTGCCTATTTTACTAAAAATACGCAGCGCATTATTATAAAAAACATCCTCATGCCAACGCTCTGGCACAACATGGCTGATAGCACGAATATACAGCGGAATATTCACAAGCGGCCAATCGCTGCCATACATCACCCTGCTATAATCACCCATATAGTTCAGCCAGGTGTGCAACTGACGAAAAAAGCCTGCCTGCTGTTCAAACAAAGGTAATAGCTTGGGACAGCCTTCAATTAGGCCTGATAAATCTATGCAGACGTTAGGATTCTTGCCTGCTACTTCTGCTGCATCAGCAAACCAAGGACAGCCACAATGCGCCATCACAAAGGTGACATCAGGAAAATTCACTGCTGCCTCATCCACAGTAAGCGGATGCGAATATTTTAGCAAAGCACCAGGACGCGCCGTATCACCTGTATGAATAACAAGAGGTACATTATAGGCACGCGCTAGCTCAAACAGAGGCCAATGACGTTTATCATTAACGTAGACAGCATTATAACCAGGATATAACTTAATCCCAAGGCAGTGCGGATTAGTGATAAAACGCTCAAACTCCTGTGCAGTTTTTTCAGCATTCTGCTCATTAATTTCCTCACTAGCAACGCCCATGCAGTAACCCATATTCATAGGCTGATTGTACTGCGCTTCATCATAAGGTGCTGCCAAATCAATCAAGCGCGGCGTACTGCCACCGAACTGCGAACTTGTATAATCCGTGTTGCCCATGGCTACCGAAAAGACTATTCCGTTCTCTTTGCAAATTTTCTGCCAGCAGGCAGCAGTATTTTCATAGCCTGCCCGCGCAGCAACATCCACAAAGCCTTCCTTGTTGTAATAATGCATATGTGCGTCAATAATTTTCATTTGTTACGCCTCTAATCCAAAACCACTTATTCTTCTTCCTGTTCTTTGGGCAGAATAATATTCAGCACCATAGCTACGATAAAAACCACAGCTACGCAGTTTTCGGCAAACACGTTCTTAATCAGATCAGGAAAAATCTTAAAAATTGCCGGTGTCTGCGTAAAACCAATGCCAATACTCAATGCCAGCGAAGCAATAGTTACATTGCGTGTATTATAACCGCAGCTAGCAATCATCTGTACACCACTGACCACGATAGAGCCAAACATCATCAGCGTGCAGCCACCTAAAACTGCTTCCGGCAAAGAAGCCAAAAGCACACCTAAAGCAGGAAATAAACCAGCCATAATCATAATCACAGCACCTGTCATAATAGCAAAGCGATTGACAACCTTTGTCATGGCAATCAGGCCTACATTCTGGCTGAAAGATGTAATCGGCAGGCAGCCGAAAATAGACGAAAGGCTGCTGACCAGGCCATCGCAGACGATAGAGCCGGAAATTTCCTTTTCTTTCACATCACGGCGCAGGCCAATAGCCGTCATCGCTGATGTATCACCAATTGTTTCCGTAGCAGAAACCAAGAAAATCAAAAAGAAAGCAAAAATAGCATCCGAATGAAATTCCATCGTAAAAGGCAGCAGCTGTGGAATCGCAATGAGCTTAATTTCCGCAATCTTGCTAAGATTAACCATCCCCATAAAATATGCCACTATATAGCCTACAATCAAACCAAATAGTACTGAAAGCTGTTTATAGAAGGATTTAGCAAAAATGTTAAAGCCAATGCAGCTTGCCAAAGTAATTGTTCCCACGATAATGTAAGGAGCATCCCCAAAATTGGGATTGCCAAAACCTCCGCCGAAGGAGTTCGCCCCCACAGCCAAAAGCGAAAAGCCAATCGAAGTTACAACCGTTGCGGCCACAATCGGCGGAATCAGCCTACGCCAATATTTAGCGCCCAGGCCAAGTACGCCCTCTAAAAGACCGCCCACAAGCACTGCACCCATAACGCCGCCATAGCCATATTTAGCACCAATAACGCAGGCGATAGATACGAAGGTAAAGCTGATGCCCATAACAATAGGC
>CAVKDE010000293.1:0-2469 GCA_963654835.1 Duodenibacillus sp.
TATGGCTACGCCTATTCTTACTACTACGGACATCAGCATAAGCAGGGTGAAGCTAAGGCGTAAGTGCTTGCAAAGCTGGCTGCAAGCTGGTGTGCGTTGTGACGCACGTAAAAGCGTGTGCTGTTTTGGCTTACGCTAGTGTAAATGCGGGGGAAGAACGTATTTGCAAAGGATTTTGTGTTGTAGATGAGTGAAGGTTGGGATGAGAATGTTTAAGCAAGAAGTAGCATTGCGATTATTGAAACTATTAAATGCGATTTTAATAACTATTCCTTTTGCCGTATGCTGGTTGGCGTATTATGCAAGCAGAACTGCTGACCCGTTTTATAATATGGGGAATTGGTTAGTGATTGCACTGTTCTTTGTTCTTTACGTTGTTTTTGGCAGAGTTTATGGCGGTTTTTGGATTTCCTTGAACCGCATTTCTGAAAGCGTTTATAGCCAGGCTTTAGCAGCGTGCATGACAAATGGCATTATGTATATAGTTATCTGCCTGCTAACGAAGCATTTGCCTAATATCTTGCCGCTTTTAGCCGCTTTTGCAGCAGAGGTTGTACTTTCTACAATTTGGAGTTTAGGTGCACATATCGCATATTACCTTATGTTCCCAGCGGCTAAGACGATCATTGTTTATGATGAACGTCAAGGTATGGAAAAACTGATTCGTGAATATGGCTTTGAGAAGAAGTTTACGGTCATTAAAACTTTGCATGTAGATAGCTGTATTAAAAATCTTGGCTTGCTAAAAAATGCTGAAACAGTTTTTGTGAGCGGTGTACACAGCCATGAACGCAATGTAATTTTAAAATATTGCGTGGATAATGGCATCATGATGTATCTGATTCCACGTATTGGTGATGTGCTCATGAGTGGTGCGCAGCAGATGCATATGTTCCACTTGCCGATGCTGCGAGTAGGACGGTATAATCCGTCACCGTGGCATACTATTGCGAAGCGCACTTTTGATATTGCTTCTGCTGGAGCTTTGTTCTTAGTGATTTCTCCGTTGATGCTGGTTACAGCTATTGCGATTAAGCTGACGGATGGCGGACCTGTGTTTTATAAGCAACGCCGTCTGACGATTGATGGCAAGGAGTTTGATGTGCTCAAGTTCCGCTCTATGCGTGTGGATGCGGAAAAAGATGGTGTGGCACGTCTTTCTACTGGTGATAAAGATGACCGCATTACGCCTGTGGGACATTTTATCCGCAAAGTGCGCATTGATGAATTGCCACAGCTTTTAAATATCATCGGTGGCAGCATGAGTGTTGTTGGCCCGCGTCCGGAGCGACCGGAAATTGCCAGCCAATATGAACAGCAGATGCCGGAGTTTAAACTGCGCTTGCAGGCGAAAGCAGGCTTAACAGGTTATGCGCAGGTATATGGCAAGTACAACACGACGCCATATGACAAATTGCAAATGGATTTGATGTATATTTCTAACCCAAGCTTTTGGGAGGATTTGCGCATAATCTTTGCAACGATAAAAATTTTATTTGTACCTGAAAGCACCGAAGGTGTGGCTGAAGGGCAGAAAACGGCGATGGGGGAGTAGAGAGATGAAAAATTACTCTGTTCTTATGTCAGTTTATTATAAAGAAAAGCCTAAATTTCTAAGGCAGAGCATGGAAAGTATGTTTAATCAGACTGTACCGACTAATGATTTTGTACTTGTTTGCGATGGATCATTGACAAAAGAATTGGATGAAGTAATCGCAGATATGCAGAAGTTGTTTGGTACTAGGCTTAATGTAATACGTTTAGCTAAAAATGGTGGATTAGGTAATGCATTAAATGAAGGTATAAAGCATTGTAAAAATGAGCTTGTGGCAAGGATGGATAGTGATGATGTAGCTTATTTAAATCGCTGCGAAAAGCAACTAGAAGTTTTTCGTGCAAAAACAGATATAAGTATTTGTTCTGGAATTGTAGAAGAATTTTCAGAAGATCTGGCAGTTGTAGATGCAAGGCGAGTGTTACCAGAAACTAATGCTGAAATACTTGAATTTGCAAAGTTGCGTAATCCGTTTAATCATCCATGTGTTATGTATAAAAAATCTGCTGTTGAGGCAGTTGGTTCTTATCAGGATTTTTATCTTCTTGAAGATTATTATCTTTGGATTAGAATGTTGATTGCAGGATATCAAGGATATAATCTACAGGAACCTTTATTGCATATGCGTGCAGGGTCTGCTATGTATAAGCGTAGAGGTGGATGGAAGTACTTAAAATCACAAATAACATTATTAAAATTAATGAAAGATAGATATTTTATATCCAAACAACATTATATAAAAGGAATCTTTTTTAGAGGAGCATCTATAATGGTTCCAACATATATAAGATGCTTTATTTTTAAAAAAGTATTGAGAAAGTAGAGGTATATTTATGCAGAAAATAGTGAGTATTATAATACCTGTTTTTAATGCAGAAAAGTATTTAGATTACTGCTTAAAAAGTGTTACTCAA
>CAVKDE010000294.1:0-2464 GCA_963654835.1 Duodenibacillus sp.
ATACAGATTAAGGAAATACATTAAACGTGCGAACCTCCCCTACATATCCCCGCATATTTTACGCCACAGCTATGCTTCCGTTCTGTACTCCAATTCAAAAGACATTACAGTCGTTGCTTCCCAAATAGGTCACGCAAACGCAAGCACAACTTTAAAATTTTATGCTCACATGATGCAAGGCGAAGACGAAAAGGCTATTTCAGAATTGGAAAAGACTGTAATTTTACCTTCTGAAAACAGAAGCGGAAATTAGATACTCATTTTGAACTCATTTTCAAATTTAAAAGCCTTGAAATGTAGATATATTCTATATTTCAAGGCTTTTTGCACAGTATAGCAAGTATATCGTCAAGCGTTTTTTACAATTTCTTGACTTATTTTCGCTTGCTTTTTAGCTTTATAGTGTTTCCTATTTTATGTATTTTTTTCTTTTCTTTTAGTTTGGAACTCATACTAAACTCACACACCAAAAAAGCAGGGAGTAAATTCCCTGCCTTAATGGTGTAGTTAAATGTTAAATGTATGGTGTTAGGATTACGTATTGGCTACGCACGTATATTATAGCATAGCCAAAAATGTCATGCAAACACAAAAAGCAGGATAACAAACCCTGCTTTTCATGCGTCATATGAGTTTCAATAGGAGAGTCGAAAACGTGCTCTTTGCATTTGCAGCTTTATTATAACATAGGCAAAAATGTTCTGCAAAGGAATTATTGCTTCTCTTTAGCTCGCATCTGCGCAAGCCAAAGGTCAAGAACTTTACCGTTCGGCGCGTCGGGGTCGCACATATAAGCTTTAGCCATCTTTACGAACGTACTTGTTTCGTTTGGTACAGCATTACTAAAATCACTGTAAATCATGTTCAGCGCATAGTACCAATCAGCTTTATGCTTTATACCGTGTTGTTCGGCAAGCTGGTTAGTTTGCTCCATACTCCAATGCTCACCAGTGGTTCCGTCGACGTTCTGCATTTTGCTTACTGCCAGCTTTGCAAGGCACTCATCAAAATGAGGACCATAAGCGACACAATGAAGTTCATACAAGGTATAATAAAACAGGTCTGGACAATGCAGCTTTAGCTTCTCCAGCGCACTACAAATAATTTCTTCCATTGCCCGTTCTTTAGTGTCGTCACCGCTTATTCGATTCCAATATTCTTTGTAGGAGTGCATGGTGTACCTCCTACGCTAACTTCACGACGGTAATTGCCGCACGGTTAATCGTTGCGGCGGCGGTTGCCTGTACTTGCAAGCTAGTTACATTATTCACTGCGCAACAGGAAGGACGAACACGGATAAGAGTTGTAAAGGAAAGATTTACAGCTGTATCCGTCGCTCCAGTAACCACAGTTTCCGCACCGTTTACAACGGCAGAAGTGCTTTCCGTAGTGCTTAACAGTTGCAAGCCTATGTTGCCAGCGGCAGCAGGAATTACATCAGCGTTTATAGATACTAAATACAAGCCTCGCATAAGGCTAACGCTAGTATCATTAGATCTAGTAATAGCAATACCAGTTAAGAGATTTTTAACAGGAAATTCCACAAATCCGTTTGCCACGACTGTTTGAGCAGAAATAGCAGCTGCATTCAAAGAAGATTTTTCATAACATTTGTTAAAAGCCATTTTAGTTTCACCTCTTTATACAATCAAGGCATTTTCTTAATACCTTTAAATTTTTCTGCTTTTTAAAGCAATAGGGACGGCTTGCACCGTCCCTTACAGTGCAGTTAATGCACATTAGTTATTTAGTTGTCATGCTACCTGTTGAGCATAACCAGCGCAACCAGCAATTATGTTCGGCTGGCTTTGATACGGACTAGCCGTAATGTAAGATGGCATCGGGAACGGACGTAATGTTGCAGTCAGATACCTGTTTTGCTCTTGCTGGCTCAAGTCAAATTTTGCAGTTTGTAAGTCACGGTCACGGTCTGCGAGTTTATCACGCAGATCTTGAATCTGATTAGCTACAATCAGTGCACGGGTCTTTTCTCCATCCTCTTTGATAGCGTTCACAACGTCGCAGGTGTTACGCGCATTTTCGTAGCGTACTGCGTCAATGTTGCGGTTAGTTTCATAACCCAATGCCGCGATAGTTTGCTTAGTTTCGCAGCAGCATTGTTGAGCGGCAAAACGATTTTGAGCAATCTCACTGCCAAGCTGATAGCCAGTTTGCATAATGTCGCGTTGTGTGCCAAACAAATCACGTTGTGTAGCATTAAAGCCTTGCTGCATGGTGTTGTTAAGCGCATAAGTCGCATCAGACAAACCGTAGGTAATGCCCCGAATTTGGCTCATTTCGTCCTGATGATTAAAACCGGCTTGCATTTCAGCTTGGGTCAGTGCGTTGCCGCGATTACCCCAGCCAAAGCCACCGCCGCCCATCAGAGCAAAGATAACGAAAATCCACATAAACCACATACCGCCGCCCCAGCAATCACCATAATTGTTGTTACGGTTCATGT
>CAVKDE010000295.1:0-2454 GCA_963654835.1 Duodenibacillus sp.
GTACTAAGCTGGTTATTTTGTGCAATCCTAATAACCCGACAGGACAGCTGATTCCGCGTATCCTTTTGGAGCGAGCGTTAAAAAAATGCCGTGCAGTGGGTGCGCATCTGCTTTTGGATGAATGCTTTATGGATTTTGTAGCGCAGGATGAGGCGTTCAGCATGAAAGATATGCTGGATGAACATCCGGAGCTGGTTATTTTAAAAGCATTCACGAAAACTTTCGCTATGCCTGGCATCCGCCTTGGCTATTGCCTGACGGCAGATAGCGAGCTGCTGATGAAAATGCACGAATGCGGTCAGGATTGGAACGTTTCTATTTTAGCGCAGAAGGCGGGGGTAGCGGCACTTAAAGAGCAGGCTTACTTAGCTGAAAGCTACCAATTGGTAGCAGAAGAAAGAGCTTTTCTTAAAAGTGCGCTTACCGAGCTGGGCGCGCGCATTTATGGCTCTAAAGCCAATTATATTTTCTTCTATTTGCCGGAGCCGGAAAATCTGGTAGAACTGCTAAGGGAGCAGGGCTATCTGATTCGTTCCTGTGCGAACTATCATAACCTTGGCAAGGGTTATTATCGTATCGCGGTGAAAACGAGAGTGCAAAACCGCGGTTTAATCAAAGCAATTAAGGAAGCAAAAAGACATGCGCTCTTTATTAGTGTTAATTGATGGACTAGGTGATACCCCGATTCCTGCCTGGCAGGGACAAACTCCCTTTGATTATGCCAAGCATCCTGTGATGGATGCCTTAGCAAAAACGGGAACGCTTGGGTACCTTAGCATTTGTGAAAAAGATATTATCCCTGAAAGCTGCAGCTGCATTTTGCGGCTTTTGGGTGTAGATAAAAAGGATATTCCTCATAACAGAGCTTATCTGGAGCTTTTAGCGAATAACCGCGACGTTTCCGAATACGAAATGGTGCTGCGCTGCAACCTGGCAGCGATTGATGAAGCCGGACGCCTTGCTGCCTTTAACGGGCAGGGTCTCACCGCGCGTCAGATGGCACAGGCAGCTAAAGTTTGCGATAACGTATTAAAGGATATTGAGTTTATCCATTTATCGGAATATCGTAATCTGCTGGTTATGAATAAGGAAGCAAGTGTGCTGGACTGCCCGGTTGCTCCACCGCATGAAAGCGTGGGCGAAAATGCAGCGGCACTGCTTGCACCGCTGAAAGCGACTTCCTTGTCCATCAACTATTTTTTGCAGGAAACAGCTAAACGCCTTGCACCTTTTGCACACGATGGCCTGCATTACGAACTTTATCCCTGGGGTGCTTCTGCCCGCCAGGGGATGCCATCTTTCAGCAGTCTGCACGGATTGCGCGGTGGCGCGGTATGTAAAGCGGAAATAGTACTTGGCATTGCCAAGGCATTAGGCATGGATGTGCTTGTACCGCCAACGGCAACAGGTGATGTAGATACAGATATTGCTGCGAAGGCAGAAGGAGCCTTGACTCTGCTTGCGCAGGATGATTTTGTTATCGCTCATTTTAATGGCAGCGACGAAGCGGCGCATCGTTATGATTATCAGGCAAAGGCTGATTTTATTACGCAAATTGATGAGATTTTTATGCAGACCCTTGCTGCTAAATATCAAGAGCCTCTAAAGGTTGTCATTTGTGGCGACCATGTTACCAGTTCTGTAACTGGTAAGCACAGCGATGGCTGTACACCTGTCATAGCAGGTTATCTGAACATGGCAGGTAAAGCGCCCGCGCTGCGCAGCTATCACGATATACTGAACTTTTTGATGAAAGAGAGTGATTAGAGTGGCAAAAGCAATTATGGTAGTGGGTACCATGTCTAATGCAGGCAAGAGCCTTGTAACAGCAGGATTGTGCCGTGTATTTAACCAGGACGGTTATAAGGTTGCGCCGTTTAAATCGCAAAATATGGCGCTTAACTCCTTTATTACCGCCGAAGGTGCGGAGATGGGACGTGCTCAGGTTGTGCAGGCAGAAGCTGCCAACATTGAACCGAGCGTGCTCATGAATCCTATCCTGTTAAAGCCTACAAGTGACAGCGGTTCCCAGGTTATCGTTAATGGTGAAGCCATCGGTACAATGAAGGCCGGTGAATATTATGCCATGAAGCACACCCTGCGTCCGAAGGTGCAGGAAGCGTTTGATACGCTGGCAGCAAAATACGATATTATCTGCATTGAAGGTGCAGGCAGCCCGGCAGAAATCAACATCAAAAAAGATGATTTTGTCAACATGGGTATGGCTAAAATGGCTAAAGCACCTGTGCTTTTAGTAGCAGATATTGATCGTGGCGGCGTGTTTGCCTCCATTTACGGCACATTGATGCTGCTCGAGGATGACGAAAGAGCAATGGTCAAAGGCGTTATCATCAATAAATTCCGCGGTGACGTGGAAATTCTGCGCCCGGGCTTAAAGATGATCGAAGAAAAAACAGGCGTGCCTATCGTTGGCGTTATGCCGATGCTGCATGT
>CAVKDE010000296.1:0-2451 GCA_963654835.1 Duodenibacillus sp.
GATGAAACGACCATCACGAGGAGAACGAGCGTCTGCAACAACAATACGATAGAAAGGAGCTTTTTTAGCGCCCATACGTTTTAAACGGATTTTAACTGCCATGTTGATTTTCACCTCCTTAAATTAATATCATACAACATGGAACTTTTGTGTTTATTATCTACCAAACGGAAGCTTAAAGCCACCCTTGGAAGCGAACTTTGCCATACCCTGCATACGCTTCATCATCTTTTTGCTTTCTTCAAAGTTTTTCAGAAGCTTGTTGACATCCTGTACGCGCATACCGCAGCCAGCGGCGATACGTTTACGACGGCTGCCGTTAATAATATCAGGGTTACGTCTTTCTTTTAAGGTCATGGAACGGATAATTGCTTCAATGCGGTCAAATTCTTTTTCGTCCACATTAGCTTCTTTCAGCTTTTGGCTGATGCCGCCCATACCAGGGATTAAACCTAAGATAGTTTCTAAAGAACCCAGCTTTTTAACCTGCTGCATCTGCTCTAAGAACTGTTCTAAGGTAAATTCATCCTTGCGCAGCTTCTTTTCCATTTCTAAAGCTTTAGCTAAATCCGTAGTAGATTGAATTTTTTCTACTAGCGTCAGGATATCGCCCATGCCCAGGATACGGGAAGCCATACGGTCAGGATGGAAAGGCTCTAAAGCATCCAGCTTTTCGCCCAAACCAATCAGTTTTACAGGTTTGCCTGTTACAGCCTTTACAGAAAGCACCGCACCACCGCGAGCATCGCCATCAAGCTTAGTAACGATTAAGCCGTCAATGCCTAATTCGCTGTTAAAGCTTTCAGCAACAGTTACAGCATCCTGACCGGTCATAGCATCTACAACCAGCAGAATTTCCTGCGGATGCACTGCGCCTTTAATGTTGCGCAGCTCTTCCATGAGTTCTTCGTTAATATGTAAGCGGCCTGCGGTATCGATGATAATCGTGTCACAAGCCAGGCTGTGTGCTTTTTCTAAAGATTTTTGCGCAATTTCTACGGGGGAAACTTTATCGCCCATCGTGAATACAGGCACATTAAGCTGCTCGCCCAAAACCTGCAGCTGGGTAATAGCAGCAGGGCGGTAAACGTCGCCTGCAACCAGCAAAGGTTTCTTGTGTTTGCGCTTTAAGTAGTTGGCGAGTTTGCCGGCGGTGGTAGTTTTACCAGCACCTTGCAGACCAACTAACATGATAATGGTCGGCGGTTTAGGAGCAACTGTGAGCTTACTTTGAGTGCCACCCAAAAGCTCAATCAGCTCTTCGTTAACGATTTTGATAATCTGTTGGTGCGGGCTCAGGCCTTCGCCGATAACCTCGCCTACAGCGCGTTCTTTGACCTTAGCGACAAAATCCTTAACAACTTTGAAGTTAACGTCGGCTTCTAAAAGCGCCATACGCACTTCGCGCATTGGAGCTTTTAAATCATCCTCCGTCAGCTTACCGCTGCCACGGAACATCTTTATTGCATTTTGTAATCTTTCAGATAAACTTTCAAATGCCATTTATTTTACCTACCTTCACCGCAAAGCGTTTGTAAAATGCTCACGGCTTCGTCTTTCTTTGCCTCGCCACCAGCGGCAAGTAAATCAATTGCTTTATGTAGCTCGCCTTGCAAAGCTTCTTCCTTAGCAAGAACTTTTAAGGAAGCTTCATAGCGTTCCAAAAGCTGCTCTACTCGTTTCAATAAGTCGTGGACAGCCTGACGCGAAACGCCTAGCTCCTCCGAAATCTCGCTCAAGGACAGGTCATCGTAAAAGTAAAATCCAAGGCACTGCTTCTGCTTTGCTGTGAGCAGGCTGCCGTAAATATCAAAGAGCCTGCCTAAGCGCATTCGCTGCTCAAAAATTTCTTCTGCTGACATATTCTATCCCTCTCGAAATTTAATCGACTATGCAAGTATACAGCAAAAAGAGAATGTTGTCAAGTATTTTTGCTTGTCAGTGAAGATTTTTAAAAAATTTTATTGTCCAACACCCATCTTCGCTGTCTCTTGCAGCAGCAAATCAAAATCAGAAGTTATCTTCTGTGTCTTATTAAATTCATCATATTCAGCATAGGCTTTTTCTAAAGCCTGCTCGCGCGAAACTTTACCTTTGTCCGGCAAAATCTCATAACGTCTGAACGCCAAAAATGCATTAACGCTCGCTGCAAATTCTTCCATGTTAAATGTGTTCTCTCGTTCAATCAAATCTTCAATATAATCAAAATAACCTGTCACTGCTCTTTCAAGCTGACGAATTTCTTTTTCGCTTAAATAGTTCTTCGCAACACTCACGTCAGATTTTAAAATTCTTCCCTTTGGTGCATTCTTCCATGTTGTAAGACCCATATGCTCTTTGTTTCTATCTGCTTTCGTATAAATAATTTCTGCAGCAGTCTGCCCTGCAATTGCATAATGAAACTTGTTTTGCACCATCGCATAAAAAGAGCGGGTAACAGGAGAATTTCTA
>CAVKDE010000297.1:0-1549 GCA_963654835.1 Duodenibacillus sp.
CTGATGCCGTAGACCGCCAGCCACGGAGGAAGAAGAAAAGCACCAGTCCCGTGGTGATGAGCCCTTCGATGAGCGTGCCCAGGGTATTGTGCAGCGCCGTGCGCACATACTCCGCCGAGTCATTCACCACCACAAACTCATAGTCCGGGTAGGTCTTCCGCATATCCTCCAAGACAGCCATGACGCCATCGGCAGTAGAGACCAGGTTCGCATTGCTGTTTTTGAAAATGGAAATACCGATGGCGTCCTGCCCATTGATGCGGGCGAAGCGCTGCACCTTCGCGTCCTGCCTGACCACCTCGGCTACAGAGGAAATAGGGATCTCCCCACCGCTCGCCGCATTGTTTCCTGGGTTTCCGTTGGCTACAACCTCAAGCAGGGCGAAACTTATGGCATGATCAAATTTGGTTCCAGCACGGAGCTGATTGTACCGAAAAACGTAGAAATTGTGGTCAAAAAAGGTGATAAAGTTGTTGGCGGTATCACCGTAGTGGGGAGGGTTAAAGCATAATGAACTGGCGTCGTCTTATTCCTAACAGCATCAGCTCTGCGAGCTTAATTTTTGGTATACTGTCTATTTTTAAAACTATTGAAGGCGATTTCTTCTTAGCACCTGTGTTTATCGTTATTGCGGTGATTTTTGATTCCATGGACGGTCGTGCTGCACGCGCACTGGGCGTGGGCGGCGGTGATTTTGGCAAGGAGATGGATTCTCTTTGCGATATGTGTTCCTTTGGTGTTGCGCCTGCCATTATGATTTATATGTATGGCTTGCAGGATTTAGGCCTTATCGGCCAGGTTATTGCTGCGTTGTTTGCTGTGGGCGGCTGCCTGCGCTTGGCGCGTTTTAACTGCAACACCGGCGTTGTGCATGGTTATTTCCAAGGTATGCCAATTCCTGCCGGAGCGTGCTTTTTAGCTACTTATGTTGTCAGCGGTTATCAGTTTGCACCTGCTGTGTTGGCAGTGGTAACGCTGGTTATTGCCTGCATTATGTATAGCGAAGTTAAATTCCCTGATTTTAAAGGCAAAGGCAACCCGATGTATCGCCTGCCTGTAATCATTGCTGTGGTTATTGGCGCAGTGATGCTGTATGAGCGTCCGGGTGCATGGCCTTTTGTGGCAATGTTTACTTATACTATCGCGGGTATTATTAACCATGTTTATCGCGCTATGACGGGAAAGAACAAATAAAAGCAAATCAAATCTAAAACGCCATCTGCTGCGTCAGGGCTCCTAGAAGTATTAGATATACGTCGTCGTCGCCCTTTCTTGCATCTGGCATTTTATCTTTGATTTTTAAGTAAAGAAAAGTTCTGAAGGGAGAAAAGGAGTAGGTTGATGAATACGTATTTTGATATAATCATGATACCTTTACAGATATTGATTATATTTTTTACGCTCTATTACTTTTTTGTTTCTTGGTTCGGTTTGTTCGGCAAGAAGAAAGAAGTTAAGATATATGATGAAAGTAAAACTTTTGCGGTTATTGCCTGTGCGCATAACGAGGAAAGAGTTGTTGCACAGCTGGTGGAAAACCTGCTTCGTC
>CAVKDE010000297.1:1654-2442 GCA_963654835.1 Duodenibacillus sp.
GTTGTAGCAGATAACTGCTCCGACCATACGGCAGAAGTTGCGCGTAAGGCTGGTGCCATTGTGCATGAGCGCTTTAGCGAAACAGGTAAGGGTAAAGGCTTTGCCTTGGCGTGGATGTTTGAAAGGCTTTTCAAGCAGGAAAAACAATATGATGCAGTGTGCGTTTTTGATGCGGATAACCTTGTACATCCTGATTTCCTGCGCGAGATGAACAGCCGCCTGTGCAACGGCGAGCGCATTATCCAAGGCTATATGGATGCCAAGAATCCTACTGATACCTGGGTGAGCGGCGTGTTTGCAATTTCCTTCTGGATTGTTAACCATGTGTGGAGCTTGGCAAAATATAACATGGGTTTATCCTGCTGTCTGGGCGGCACGGGTATGTGCTTTGATACAGAAGTGCTCAAGCGTTATGGCTGGCGTGCTACCTGCCTGACGGAGGACATGGAGTTCACCATTCAGGCGATGATGGAAGGCATTCCTACTACCTGGGCGCATGACGCTATTATTTATGACGAAAAACCGCTGACCTTCAAGCAGACGTGGAACCAGCGTAAGCGTTGGTCACAAGGCCACTTTGACGTTGCCGATCGTTATCTGATTCCGATGATCAAAAAGGCGATTAAGACGCGCAATATCGTGATGCTGGATTGCTCTGTGAATTTGATTCAGCCGTACTTTTTGATGGTTTCTACGTTCTTTGTGCTGTGCAGTTATATTTATAACTATTATCCGTTCTATACCAATATTCTCTATACCATTATTCCGGTAGAAGTGTGGACGTTAGT
>CAVKDE010000298.1:0-2428 GCA_963654835.1 Duodenibacillus sp.
CTGCTACACTATTGTATCACCTGAACTGCGCGAGCATATGGCTGATAAAGCTATGGCGAGTGATGTTGAAGTTGTTGATGTTTTGGGACCCATGCTCAAATCTATCGAAAAAACTACAGGTATGCTGCCTAAAAATCAGGCAGGCCTTATTCACTCTTTGGATCATGAATATTTCAAACGTGTGGAAGCTGTAGAATTTGCTGTTAAATATGATGATGGCAAAAATCCTCTTGGTCTGCTGAAAGCTGATGTGGTTATTATCGGTGTATCGCGTACTTCCAAAACTCCGCTTTCCATGTATCTTGCGCACAAGCAGATTAAAGTTGCTAACGTGCCGCTGGTGCCGGAGCTTGCTCCACCGGAGGAGCTGTTTAAAGTACCGCCGTATAAAATTATCGGACTTCTGATAGACCCGTTTAAGCTGAATGAAATCCGCAGCGAGCGTTTAAAAACTATGGGGTTATCTGATACTGCGGCTTATGCTGATATGAAGCGTATCAATGACGAGCTGAATTATGCTAAAGGCATTATGCGCCGCCTGCACTGCCAGATTATCAATGTTTCTAACCGTGCGATTGAAGAAACTGCTGGTATTATCATGGAATATGTGCGCAAAAATAAAGAAAGACACAGCGAGCTGTAAATTGTAGTAAAAGGCTGTCGCCGGTGCGACAGCCTTTTTTAGCCTGCATGGGCAGGATGCGTATGCTCTTTATAAGAGAGTTGTAATTTTCATGAGGGTTAGGAGGAACTTTATGTTTACATTAAAAAATGGCGATGGCATGGTTTGGCCGGAGGGTAAACGCATTGCCGTTATGGTAACATTTGATTTTGATGCGGAGCTTTTGCGCAAATCTGTAATTGGCAAGCGCACTATTGGTTTTTCTGATACCAGTAGGGGGCAGTACGGACCGGATGAAGGCTTAAAACGCTGCCTGGATATGTTGGCGCGCCAAAACCTGCGCACAACATTTTTTGTCCCGGGGCGTATTGCCGAACTTTATCCAGATAAGGTGCAGGCGATTGCCGCAGCCGGGCATGAGCTTGCTTATCATGGCTATCTGCACGAAGCGACGGTGGATATGCCGCAAGCCGAGGAAGAAGCGAACATGGCTAAGAGTGAAGCACTTTTAGAAGCTATCAGCGGGAAAAAAGTTGTCGGCTATCGCGGTCCTTTAGATTTATTGCCCAACTGTGCGTTAAAGCTGATGGCCAAACATGGTTATACTTATGGTTCCACGCTTAAAGATTGCGATTGGGCTTATCTGCATGAAGATTATCCCATCGTAGAGCTGCCGACGGAGCCGACGCTGGATGATTTTTCCTGGTTCTACTTCTCCTACGCCGATGAAGCTACGATTACCTGCAGCTATCCTGTTGATTATGTTTACGATATCTGGAAGGACAACTTCGACGAACTGGCGAACGAGGGCGATAAAGTTTTCGTGCTCAAACTGCATCCGCAGCTTATCGGTCGCAGCAGCCGCGTGCGCATGTTAGAGCGCTTTATTGCTTATATGCAGGCTAATGGTGCGTGGTTTGCTACTTGCGCTGAGGTAGCGGAATATGTCAAAGCATTTTATGCCCAACGTGTGGAAGGAGGCGAAGCGTAATGAACTGGAACTGGCCTGATAAAAAACGTATTGCCCTGCTGTTATCTTTTGATATTGATGCGGAAACTCTGTGGCTTACACGTAACGATATTAACGAACGTCATCTGGTGCATATGTCGCGTGGCCTTTATGCTACGAAGCAAGGCCTGCCGCGCATTTTAAAAATGCTGGAAGAGGAAAACCTCAAAGCAACCTTCTTCACGACTGCCTATACAGCAGAAATTCATCCGGAAATTATTCAATACATTGCAGCTTGCGGGCATGAAATTGGTTATCACGGTTATATGCATGAAGTGAAGGATACTTATGCAGAGGAGAGCGCGCTGATGGATAAAGTAGATGCTATCTTCCGTAAGCTTACAGGCAAGCGTCCTGTAGGTGTGCGTATGCCTGATGGCATTATCCATGATTTCCATAAGCAGCTGTGGCTAGACCGCGGTATAATTTATTCTTCTAACTGGCGCAATAATGACGGCCCTTTTCTTTTGGATATTGCAGGTCAAGAGATTCCTATTGTGGAACTGCCTAAAGATGGCATTGTGGATGACACGTCTTATGATATGTATACCTTGCAGCATCCGGAGCATTATTATCTGCGCAGCGGTCGCGAGATGGTGCAGATTTGGCAGGATGAGTTTGACGGACTGGCGGAAGAAGAACGTATGATTAATTTTGTTATGCATCCGCAGTTTGTTGGTCGTCCGGGTTATGTGCGTGCATTGCGCAGCTTTATCCATTACGCTAAGGAAAACGGTGCATGGATTACTACGGATGAAGCGTGTGCCAAACATGTTTTAAAGCAATTGGGATACAAC
>CAVKDE010000299.1:0-2425 GCA_963654835.1 Duodenibacillus sp.
CCGAGAGACAACTCGACGGTATTGGTGAGTGCGCGCCAGTTAACATTCTGGCTATAAACATTACGATAATTATCGAAGTTAATTGCGCCATCAAGCATAACGCTGTCATACAGTAAAATTCCCATCGGGAAAATTACAAAGTACAAAAGCAGCAGAACAGATATCGCAATAACAATAAATTTACTATTGATTCTTGACATGAAACGCTTCTTTCTCCTTTTTTTAGGTTAATTACGAGCAAAAAAACGGAAAAACGAGGAATTTTTTTGCTGTCTTTATTGAGCAGAAAACAGGGATGGCCCAAAGGTCTCCCTGTTTTTGCTATATGAGGTTACACTAAGGCAAAATTATTTGTCCATAACTCTCTTACGGAACTCTTCTTTAATTTGAGCATTGTTGTCAGCAAGCTTTTGCCAATCAACTTTGATTCTGCCTTCAACCAGTTTCTTGGTTTCAACAGAACCGGTAGGCTCTTTTACGTCACCACGAACGGAGTGCATCCAGCCTTTAACAACTGCTTCCTGACCTTCTTTGGACAGCCACCAGTCAACCATAGCTTTTGCGCCTTCAGGGTTCTTAGTGGTATTGAAGATAGCGATCGGGGAAGGAATGTTGATAACGCCATCAGTCGGATAAATAACTTTCAAAGGCTCTTTCTTGGTGTTAGCCAGTTTCAGAATGTTTTCTTCCAGAATCATTGCTGCTGCATATTCACCGGTCAAGAGTTTGTTTTGGATAGCAGAGTTACCTTCTTCAACGCGCAGGCCGTTAGCTTTCAGTTTGTCGAAATATTCCCAGCCATATTTATCAGCCAAAGCACCAACTGCTACATAAGCAGTACCGGAAAGCATCGGGTTAGGCATAGCGATTTTGCCTTTCCATTTCGGATCGGTCAGATCAGTCCAGTTTTTCGGAGCATCTTCCGGTTTTAATTTATTGCCATTGTAAGCAATGATCATGTTGCAGACACGAACTGCATACCATGCGCCATCACTAGCTTTATCGCTGATTACATTAGCATCTTCTTTAGATTTGTACGGTAAGAGCAATTTTTGCTCGTTGAGTTTCAGATAGTAGGAAGGATCTGCTACCATCAATACGTCAGCAGCAATCTTTTTAGCTTTGATTTCGCCAGTAATCTTAGTAACAACTTTTTCAGTACCACCTTGGAACCAGTTAACTTTCATATCCGGGAAAGCTTTAGCAACATTAGGTTTGCACATGTTGTCGATGATATCAGGATAGATAGAGGTATAAACCATCAAGTCACCTTTTACACCAGCAGCTTTGGTATCAGCTTTTTTGTCGCCGCCACCGCAGCCAGCCAAAGCAACAGATAATGCTAACATTGCAGCAGCACCAAGCATCCATTTAGATTTTTTCATTAACATACACTCCTTTTTGCGAATCATCGTTAGTAACTATAACAATAGTGTAACTTACATTCTACACCCTTAGTTAGTTAAATTCGCTACGTAGTGATTTTCCCCTGCTTACACTTTACATTATTTTAATAAAAATTTTACTTTTTGTGTCACTTTTACATTTATATCATGGACATTCCACCACAAAATAACATTTGACGATTTTTGTCCTGTATGGACATTTTGCGTCCCGTTAAATTTTACATAGAAAATTCAGTTCCCACGCCGGCACATAAGGATGCTTGCGCAGATAAATTTTATATTGCGGAACCAGCTCATGCAAAATAAGCGGTAGGCGGAATAAATCCACATCATAATGGTACGCCGCCACAAAGAGCTTCGGCGCAAATTTTTGCAGGATCTCCCTGCCGCCGGCAATAGCCTGCATCTCCGCTCCTTCTACGTCCATTTTAATCATAGTTATGCAACGCCCGTCAGCTACAGCGTCTATCGTCGTCACAGGCACAGTGCGCTTATCTGCACCGATAAAGGTGGACTGCCTGCCACCGCTATCGCTGAATCCCAGCTCACCCTCTTCGCTCCAGATACCGCTTTCATGCACTTCAACAACAAGGCCGCGCTCTGCCAAAGTTTCTGCCAGTACGCGCAGCTTACGGCAGCTGCGCCTGTCAGGCTCCACCGCCAAAACGCTGCGCCAATGCCAGTCAGTTAACTTTCCAAGCTCATTTATCGTATCACCGTTATACGCGCCTAAATCCATATAAACTTCATCCTGCGTTGGCGCAAGCAGCGTGCGGATATCTTCTTCACGCTGCGTAGTACAGTCAAAAAGATAACTAATTTTACCGCTCAACTTATAATTGAGCGTCGCACTGAACACTTGGCGGGATTTGTCATCTGCTAAAAGTGCATATGCTGCCTGAAGCTCGCGCTCATACTTTTTTAGCCACTCGCTGCTCACTAACTCCGCCTCGTCGAAAAGAGCTAAATGCGGTGCGACAACCTCCTGCTCTTTTGCCAATTCTTCAAAGCGGGCGAGG
>CAVKDE010000300.1:0-2410 GCA_963654835.1 Duodenibacillus sp.
CTCATGGTTAATCCAGCGTGCATCACGCCGTTCGCGGTGCAGACGCACGCGCTCTGCCATCTCCTCATCAAGAATCTCGGCAGTAGCAATATAATCGCATTTGGGAGAATAATGCAACACATATCGCTCGGCAAATTCACTCTTGCCACTGCGCGCGCCACCAGTAACCATAATCAATTTTCCGGACATATTTAAACCTCCCTTCGTATACAAAAAAATCTCCCGTAAGGGAGATTTTTCACCAATATAAAATTTAAAGCGCACCGAAACGAGCCTATCTCCCGTAGGCCTATGTTTCACGACAGGCAGGTCTCCTGGCTTAGCTTCCTCGCCCACAGCGTCTTCCCAACTTGCGTCAGTGACAAAATTGCCTAGGCTCCACTTACAGTAGCGGGACTGCTCCGGATTCGCACCGGTATTCCCTTTTCAGCAATGACCGCAATCATCGCACCTGTCAAAAATTTCCAAAGATATATATTCTACGCCTTAACTAAAAATCCTGCCAAACAGATAAATTTTGCCCACAAAAAAGGCTCTAAGCTTAATTGCAGCCTAGAGCCTTTATTTAAAATTTTATTTTGCGTAATCAACAGCGCGGGTTTCGCGGATGATAACAACTTTAATCTGACCAGGATATTCCATCTCAGCTTCAATCTTCTTAGAAATATCACGTGCCAAAAGTACAGCAGCAGCGTCATCAATCACATCAGGTTTAACCATAATGCGGATTTCGCGACCAGCCTGTACAGCATAGCATTTTTCTACACCATCAAAGGATTCAGAGATTTCTTCCAATCTGGTCAGGCGTTTCAGATAGCTTTCCAGAGTTTCACGTCTAGCACCAGGACGGGCAGCACTTACAGCATCAGCAGCAGATACTAAAACGGCTTCCACGCTCTTAGGTTCGCAATCGCCATGGTGAGCCATAATAGCGTTGATAATCAGTTCAGATTCGCGGAACTTCTTCGCAATCTCTGCACCAATTTCTACGTGAGAACCTTCCATCTCATGGTCAATAGCCTTGCCGATATCATGCAAAAGACCTGCACGTTTAGCCAAAACCACATCCACACCCAGCTCAGAAGCCATAACACCAGCCAGATTTGCCACCTCGATAGAATGGTTGAGCACATTCTGACCATAGCTGGTGCGGTATTTTAAACGACCCAGAAGTTTAATCAGTTCAGGATGCAGGCCATGCACACCAACCGCAAAGGTTGCCTGCTCGCCAGCTTCCTTAATTTTCTGTTCAACTTCTTTTTGCGCTTTTTCGACCATTTCTTCAATACGGGACGGATGAATACGGCCATCGTTGATAAGTTTTTCCAGCGCAATGCGGGCAACCTCACGGCGCACCGGATCAAAACCGGAAATAATAACTGCTTCCGGAGTATCATCAATGATTAAATCAATACCGGTCAAAGTTTCCAGAGTGCGGATATTGCGACCCTCACGACCGATAATGCGACCTTTCATCTCATCGTTCGGCAGACCTACTACAGAAACAGTAGTTTCTGCAACATGATCAGCTGCGCAGCGTTGAATAGCAAGAGAAATAATCTCGCGAGCCTTTCTATCAGCCTCATCCTTAGCCTGCTGTTCCAGCTCTTTAACCATCATAGCAGAATCATGCTTAACCTCATCTTCCAGAGATTGCAAAAGCTCCTGCTTAGCTTCCTCGCTGGTAAGACCGGATAAACGCTCCAGCTCTGCCAATTGTTTAGCACATAAAGCATCTGCCTTTTCCTGAGCAGCGTTCAGACGCTGCTCCTTAGAAGCTAACTTTTCTTCTTTACGTTCAAAGGACTCCATTTTACGGTCCAGGTTTTCTTCCTTTTGCAGCAAACGGCGTTCCTGACGCTGCAGATCATTGCGTCTGTCTTTATTTTCACGTTCCATTTCCGAACGCATACGATGGATTTCTTCTTTGGCCTCCATCATAATTTCCTTACGCTTAGCTTCGCCAGCCTGTTCTGCACCCTGAATAATGGTAATTGCCTGTTCTTCAGCAGTAGCAATCTTGCTTTCGGCAACATTTTTGCGGACTAAATAGCCCACTGCACCGCCAGCCAGACCAACGACAACAGCTGTACCGATAATTTCTAAAATAGTCCTCACCTCCTAATTAAATATTTTTCCAAGATTTTTTTGCATAGCAACAGCAGGCGCCTGCTTGCGTCTGCTATAAATGTCCTTATTCCGTTGAATCCGTAATCAATTAATCTATAGCAATTAACTTATTATTTATTCTGAAACAGGGCAAAAAATAAGGCAACAGCCTTGTAATGTGTCGCCTCGTGAAAATCAGTGATATTAACACGATTGGATAATTACATTATAGTAAAATTTAACAAAAACGTCAAGTTTCACTACTACATATCGTCAGTAAAATGTAACCGCTCCCATAAGA
>CAVKDE010000301.1:0-2401 GCA_963654835.1 Duodenibacillus sp.
TTCATTCCAATAATAATCTTTACCAAATTCATAGAAAAATTCTATACCATACTGCGACGGACGCTTTGCTTTTGCAGTTGGCGCAGCGCGTGAATACGCTGCTGGCGCAGGACGATGTGGATGGCGTGGTAATTACGCATGGCACAGATACTATGGAAGAAACTGCGTTTTTTCTCAACCTTACGGTGAAAAGTGCGAAACCTGTGGTGCTTGTTGGCGCGATGCGTCCTGCCACCGCAGTTAGTGCCGATGGTCCCTTAAATATCATCAACGCTGTGAAGGTGGCTGCCTGCGCACAAAGCGCAGGACAAGGCGTGCTTGTGGTGATGAACGATGAAATTTATAGCGGACGCGATGTTACGAAAACAAATACAACGAATGTAGCAACGTTTAAGGCTCCCAACGCGGGAATGTTAGGCTGCATTGTGGGCGGCGATGTGCGCTACTACTACCGCAGTGCGCGGCTGCATACTTTAGCAAGCGAGTTTGACGTGCAGGCGGTAAGCGAGCTGCCGCGTGTGGATATTATTTACACGCATGTGGGCGAGGATAGAGTGCTGGTGGACGCAGTGTGCGTTGCCAGAGCGCAGGGAATTATCTACGCAGGCAGCGGTATGGGCAGCATTCATGAGCAGGTTGAGCCTGCGCTGAGCGAAGCTGTGCAGCAAGGCATAATTGTAGTGCGTTCTAGCCGTACAGGCAGCGGCGTAGTGGCGCAGGGAGTAGAGCGTTGGCAAAAGCAGGGGTTCCTTTATGCGGATAATTTGAACCCGCAAAAGGCGCGTTTATTGCTGCAATTAGCTTTATTAAAAACGCATGAGCGCAGCAAAGTGCAGAAAATGTTTGAGAAATATTAACAAACTGCCGTAATAGCATTTGTTTTGCTGTTGCGGCAGTTTTGTGCAACTAAAAAGGAGCAACCCGCAAGCTGCTCCTTTTTAGTTTAGGAAATGGGATGTGATATGTATATATCTGCTTATTCAGCAAATAACGGAGTGGAGAGATAACGCTCGCCTGTATCAGGCAGGAGAGCTACGATAACTTTACCTTTGTTTTCCGGGCGTTTAGCCAGCACGGTGGCTGCATAAACTGCTGCACCAGAGGAAATGCCTACCAGCACGCCTTCTTTGTGAGCGATAGCGCGACCGGTTTTAAAAGCATCTTCGTTTTCTACAGCGATGATTTCGTCATAAACTTTAGTATCTAAGGTTTCAGGAACAAAACCTGCGCCAATGCCTTGGATTTTATGTGCGCCGGCAACGCCTTTAGAAAGTACCGGAGAACCTGCAGGTTCAACAGCAACAACTTTTACGTTGGGGTTTTGTGCTTTCAAATATTCGCCTACGCCGGAAACAGTACCGCCTGTGCCGACGCCGGCAACAAAGATATCAACTTTGCCCTCGGTATCCTGCCAAATTTCCGGACCGGTAGAGGCTCTGTGGGTAGCAGGGTTAGCCGGGTTGGTGAATTGGCTGGGAATAAAGCTGTTCGGCGTGCTTTCAGCAAGCTCCTGTGCTTTAGCGATAGCACCCTTCATACCTTTTGCGCCTTCGGTCAGCACCAGCTGTGCGCCATAGGCTTTCAGCAGGTTGCGGCGTTCAACGCTCATGGTATCAGGCATGGTCAAAATAATTTTATAACCACGGGCTGCTGCTACAGAAGCAAGGCCGATGCCGGTGTTGCCGCTGGTGGGCTCGATAATGGTAGCCCCTGGTTTTAATGCACCTTTAGCTTCAGCATCGTCAATCATTGCTTTTGCAATTCTATCTTTAACACTGCCAGCAGGATTAAAGTATTCCAGCTTGCCCAGAATTTTTGCTTCTAATTTGTTTTCAGCTTCATAGTTTTTCAGTTCCAGCAGCGGGGTGCCGCCAATCAGATCAGTAATGCTAGTATAAATTGCCATAATAAATCGCTCCTCTTTTTTGATAAATTTAGTTTCAACGGTGATTTTTAGTTTTCTTTTGTCTTAGCGGTTTAATGACAACATCGTGTATCAAAATGTAAGTGCTTCATTTTATATCCCTCATTTGCGCTCAATTACAATCTCTAGTAATCATAGCTGTTTTATAGGTATTATTATACTGATTTTTTCCTGCTTGTCAACAAAAAAATTTAAAAATTTCTCTGCTTGACAAAGAAGGCGCATTACTGTACCATATGAAACATATTAAGCTGGGAGGAATTAAATTTTCTCTGGCAAAGTAACTTATTTTCTTAAAATCACGCTTAAAATAGAGGATTTAGCGAAGAGAGGAAGAATATTTTAATATTATGGAAAAGCAATTTATTTATGCAGATAATGCAGCAACAACAAAAATGAGCGACACTGCAATTCAGGCAATGCTGCCCTATTTTAATGAAATATATGCTAACCCGTCTAGCGTGCATCTTTTAGGCC
>CAVKDE010000302.1:0-2398 GCA_963654835.1 Duodenibacillus sp.
GAGATAGCTCTCCGCTGCCACAGGCAGCGACAGTCCGGCAGCTTTCGCTGACGGCCCAGCACGGAGACATGGCTGTCACCGCACTTCGGCGTTAGCCCTTTCGCCTGCTTCAAAGCTCCCGCTCCACAGCTTACTCATGCTTTCCGCGCCTCTATCTTAATGGTTTACTATTAGTAGAATTATAGTACTCTTATAGGCGTTTGTCAATGAATAAATTTGCATATTAAACTAACCTGGTAAAGATGTAAAGATTGTAGCAAAAATATACTGCAGCTTGTCTTTTTGTCATCACTGCGAGCAATTTTAAAGAAATAAGCGCAGTACAAACACCACAACTGCACCAATCGCCGCAAAAACAATAAACGTCGGCAAAAGGAAGAAGAAGACAGCCAAAATACCGCATAAAATGAGCAGCGTCATCAAAAGGCCGCTGCCACAGCCAAACGTATGCACTTTAATGCCATTATTGGCCTGCTGGCGTGCGCGCTCTTCGTACTGCGCACGCTCACCATAACCTTCTACGCTTTGCTTAGCAGCACTTTCATCATTGCCCGTGCTTTCGTCAATCGTCACACCATCAAAAGTATCGCGTTCTTCCGGACTAAGCACCTGCGTATCTAAAGTAAAACGATAATGGCAGTAAGGACATTCCGTTGTTCCTTTCGCCACCTCGCGTCCACAAAAGCCACACTTCATTTTACGTCCCTCCTCATTGCAGCAGCATCAAAAGCATACCTTCCTCATTAACATAACGCGGATCATGCTTTTCCAGCGCCAGCTCGGAGGCAATCGCCTTAGCTGTACGCTTAATTGCAGCCTTATCTAAACCATAGCACATTGCAGAAACCTGCTCGATATCATAGTTATAAACATCGTTCAAGCGGATAAAATTATAAATAATGCCCGCAGCCCAAATTTCACTTATGCGAATGCTTTCCGCTTTTTTGCCGGAGCTCGCAAGATAATCGCTCCACATGGTTTTCGCCAGAAAAATATCGTAAGCAGAAAACGCATAATAACGCATCATATCCCACAGCATCAGGCTTACAGCATCTTTTTGCACAGGCTGCGCCTCGTAATGCTCAATCTTCGTTTCGTAATTAAAGCCTTCCATGCGCATATAAGCTGCGTAAAGTAAAGAAATATGGCGCACAAAAATCGGATTGCGGTAAATAAAACCTTCCCAGCACATTTCGCCGCCATAACGCACAGCAAACCAATCTCTAAATTTGCCCAAAATTTGCAAGAAGCGTTTTTTCGATGCTTTGCTCATGAACATACCGCGCACAAAATTCATTACCATGGTATCATTGTAGAAAATATGACCCATAAAGACAAAGCCTTCGGTCTGCGTATCATCAGCAATAGGCAGCATTAGTGCATAATTTTCGCCTGTTAAAATATCGCGGCAGGAATATAAGCCTTCCGGTGTTTTCCCCAGCACTTCAAACAAAACAAGCTTAATCTCCATCAGCTCATCAAGTACATCCTTCGCCGCTAAACCGGAAGAAGTAAAGTTTTCAGGCTTAAAGGTATCGTAAAAATGATGCAACGGCGTTTTATCATTGGCCAGCATGTGGTAATCAAAAAGAAAGTAATCCCAAAAAGTCTGTCGATATTCCTCGCTGTCAGGCTTTTCGTTAAGCGCAGCATTCATCAAAATACCGCTGAACAAAAAATTAGCACGCTCTACATCCTGCTTATATTTGGGGTCGCTATAAAACTGCTGCATAAAATTTAGCAGATTTTCTATACGTTCACCAATGTTCAGATAGATTTTCGACGGCAAATCAGGCGTTGCATACTGGTTATAACGTGCATATTCCGGCAGAAAATTACCCTTTTTATCCAAAAGCTGCAGCTTCTTGCCTTCCGGCAGCAGCTTAGCTTTCGCCTCCAGCGGCGCACTGGCATCAGTAATAATTCTCTTCTTTTTCAAGTGCGCAAAAAGCTCGCTTATCGTATCTATAAAGCCACCAATATATTCAGCAGTAACAGTAAAATCAGATATATTGCGACAGCACCAGCCTACGCAGTCAATAAAATCTTCGCGGTTCATATCGCCCAGGAAGTTTTCCGCATTGCCCAAATACAGGCAAAGTTCCATCACATAATCCCAGGTCTTAATCAGTTCAGCATCAGATGTCCCCTGCCATGATTTTAAGCGCAAAAAATCTTCTGCATAACTTTGGCGCAGAACATTATTCCACTCCGGATCTTGCGCATAAAAATCCTCAATTAAATCAAAAACATTATCCATCGTCGTTATAATATCTCCATCTCGTTCTATTTATAGTCTATAGAACAATTATATCATAAACGGTTATCTTTGTGTGTCTAAATAATGTTTTTTTGCGCAAGCTTTACAGCTAAATAAACATCCTGCAAGGCTACGCCC
>CAVKDE010000303.1:0-2376 GCA_963654835.1 Duodenibacillus sp.
CCGTCCAATTCGCAAGCAGAAAAAGGCACCTGCCAGCTTAATGCAAACAGGTGCCTTCTTTACATATTTTTACTTTTGCATAAGCCTGCGCACTTTGTCTAAAGGAAGGTTCAGCGACCTTGCAATAAACTCCGCACTCAAGCCATCAGCCAGCATTCCTTGGACAACGTCAACAAGTATTTCATGGGCAATTTCCTGCCCCTGCTTTTGTGCTTCTTCATCCATTTTAGAAGCTCCAGCGCAGGCCTAAATTCCAATCCCAGTTTTTCTTGTATTCGCCGCCCATAGCACGCTCAATATCAAAATAAGCATAGCTGCCTTTACCGGTTTTTACGGTGAAGCCTGCGCCATAATCAAACCAGCTGCTGCCATAGCTGTCACTCAAATGCAGCGTATCGCCATTAGTTAAATCCGTAGCACGCACATCATAATCGCCAAGGAAATCATGGTTGATGCTTGCCTTCACGTAGAAGTTAACTTTATCGCTCACATCACGCCCAATATTAAGGCCTAAGCGGCCGATAAGGGCAGGCATATTCTTCTGCTCCACTTTGATGTTATTGGAAGTAGTAAAATCATTACCCCACATATAGCCTAAAGTCATTTCTGCCTGCGGCTCAATGTACCAGCCATTTTTCAGCGCGTTTTTACGACCGTATTCCGCGCTCAGGCTCATCGCGTTGTTGCCATATTTGCCGCTGATGGGATTGCCTTGGGTATCTGCAACGTGGAAATCATTTTTATATTTATCAAATTTATACACAAAATCCAGATAATGACCGCTCTCGCGCAACTGCGTCTGATACAGGCCAAGGCCTACGCTGCGCATCGTGCCTGTGCCACGCTCTAAAGACAAGCTGCCTTTGCCATATTCCGCTGCTACGCCTGTATAAGTTGTCTGCGCAGCATCCTTGCTCGTGACAGCGTCATAGCCTAACTGATAGGTGTACTGCTGGTTTTCATAAGCACCATTACTAGCGTGTCTGCCAAACTGGCTGGCTTTTGTGCGCACCCACACGCCTTCTGCGTCCTTGCCGCTTAAACGCAGCTCGCCCATGCGCTCATTTAATTTATCTGCATCGCTGCGCCAGGTGTCGTAAGCAGAAGTTACAGCAGCAAGCAGGGTTTTTACGGTAGTAGTGTAAGCGCCAGGATGAGCAGGATTAGGGGTAGGTTCAGGATTAGGATCAGGATCGGGTTCCGGTTTAGGTGTTGGATCTGGGTCAGGATTCACGGGACTTTTGCTCGTATCCTTCAAGTACCAATCTTTCGTATAATCTGTTTCGCTGCTATTTTGCGTGCCAAGTTCATATTTTGTCCAATACAAACCGCCTTCGCTGGCAGGAACAGTTAACGTGCCATTGCCGGATTTTACGCTCACCAGCACGTTGCCATCTGCACCTTAATTTCCACTGTTATCGGTATTATTCAACTTCAAATTATGCGCGCCTTCAAATTCTTCAATAAAAAGATGTGGATTACCTGTATTTTTACTAGCATCAATATCCATCTCGATATCGCCATCGCCTTTTAAAGAAGTTACATAGCTGTTTTGTGCATCACCAGTGCTGATGCCTTGTTTTACGCGCCATACAGAGCCTTTAGCCATGTTTACATCAACATGACCGTTAATAGCACCATTGATGTAAGAATTTGCGTCAGAAAGATTGATAGTGATAAGGCTGTTTGCGTCATCGTCGGTAGATACATCGCCATCAATTTTTACAGTTCTATTTAAGCTACTATTAACAGAGATCAATCCACCTTCGCAAGCGTAAAGTGCTTTGACCATACTTTCAACACCTTCACCACTCGTCGTACCCTTAATATTAGTTACAGATAAATCACCGTTAACGATAATTTGTCCCCTATCAGCTAGAAGGCCAAAAACATTGACATCCGCATTATTAGTTACGCCAGAAATATTATCTACTGTTGTTTTACCATTCAAAGTTATTGTACTATCTTGTCTAGGTATATCACTATCAATATCTGTATAGATACCTGCTAAAGTAATTTCTGCATGTCCTGTTTCAACATTTATATTTTTTACATTTATAACATCATTGTTAGAACTACCTAAAGTTATAGAACTAGGCATACCTTGTGAACCAATATTATATATGCCATTCACATAGGCTTTATTAGAGTTTTCAGTTGATACCTGCATACTATCAATACTAAAGTTATCTCTAACATTAAGATTGCCAGCGTAAACTCTAATACCATCATTCCATATATTGCTACTACCAGTATATGTATCTTTATAATTTTTTAGGTTATAACTACCGTTAATATTTAGAGTATCTCCACCATTGAAAACATTTAATGATCTTGAATCACTATGATGCTCATTATTCATAGACACTTCTATAT
>CAVKDE010000304.1:0-2362 GCA_963654835.1 Duodenibacillus sp.
ATTTGTGGGTAATCATTCCTGCGGCAGGCGAAAGGGGCAGGAAGCTTAGGGTCGCGCCCGAAGGCTCAGACCTGTCTTCTGCGTGGCTGAACAAATCGGAAGCCGTAGATTGCGTAAGGCGAAGGTCTATATGATATATTTGTCAAAGCGGTTTTAAAGCAATAAAGCATTAATGCCTGATGAACTACATTTTCGTAATTCATCAGGCATTTTTGATTGTTGTCAACATAACTCAAAGTTACCACGCAGAACATCAGCTTAATTCCTTGAAAGCTGCCTATTTTTTCACTTTTTCAATCACGCATTGATGTTTCTTACTCTTCTTATCGTAATTAATGCCTACCAGGTTATATTGAATAACAGAAGCATATTCCATATGAATCTTTTCAATGTATTCTGCTATACCTTCTGTATCCATATCTAAAGTTGCATTTAAAAGCTTTTTAGAAGCACGCTGAAAATCAATCAGTTCATTCCACTTCTTCCGTTTCACTGCTGCCAAAAACTCTTCACGAATTTCTTCGTTAGGAATAAACGCTACCTTCCTCTTCTGATTATAAGCAAGATAACCAAGATGAATCAGCACTGTCAGCACATCGTCCCTGTCTGTAAAATTAACCATATCATTTTGAAAGGTTTTAGCATTAACACTAACGATATTTCCTGATAACATCTCGATTACAGCACTCTTTAACCCATCAAAATCCATATTAATCAAAGGAACTATCATTGCATATGTACCTGTCTGCGACCAATAGCTTTGAAACTCCTTGCGCAGCATCACACTAACAACTGCTTTAGGATTATAAATATGCTCATTGCCCAAAATATACCCATCATACCAACGCTTTACTTCTGTAAAATCAACATCGTATTTTGCGCACAGCCCCTGCACTTCCGTTTCCGTAAAGCCAAAGTAAGGAGCTAATACACTAGGCGAAAGCATCGTAAATTCTTCAAAATTATTTAACGCAGATTGAGTTCTGATTTTCTTAATCGGTAAAATACCTGTAAGATAAGCTAATGCAAGATATTTTTCCGGTTCTGCGCCTTTGAACAGCCCACGTAAGAAATTAATATATTCTTCCTGTACAACAGTATTTGTTGCCTCATCGCGCACTAAAATATCCCATTCATCAATAATAATAATAAATTTCTGTTTCAAGACAGCATTTATTTTAGAAAGAGCACCATAAACAGTCTGCATCCCGTCCAAATTAATTTCAGAATATAATTCTTGTAGTTCTTCAATTACATTTTTATTTATATAATCAACTGTCTTCTCCGCTGAACCTGCATCCATCATACACCACTGAATATCTAGGTGTATCACATCATACTTGTTCAGGTATTTAAGAAAATTTTTGTTATCACTAATTACATAACCAGCGAATAATTTTTTTGAATCAGCACCCTTGCTATAATAAGCGGTCAGCATATCTGCTGTGGTTGACTTGCCAAAACGCCTTGGGCGGCTGTTGCAGATGAGAGCCTGTTTCGTTCCCAAAACTTTATTAGTATACGCCAGCATCCCAGTTTTATCTATGTAGATTTCCGAATCAACCGCTACCTGAAACGCGCTATTATCTGGATTTACAAATCTGCCCATAACATCCGCCTCCAAATCTTTCTTGCTTATGATTTTATCATTCAATCTGATGCAAGTAAAGTTTTTTTGCATACGTACTTAGTTTGTATGGATACAAAAAAAGCTACGGCGCAAGCCGCAGCGTATAGGAGTAAAAACAGAACCCATCCCACAGCTTTTTGGGATAGCCAAAATTATTTTTCATTAACAGGAAAGATGTCTATTTGAATTTTATATGTCTTCATTTTATATTGCAATTCTTCTTTTACTGTATTATCATTCATAACCGCTAGAACGCTCTCTGTAATAGCTGGATGGAATTCATCAGCCAAAAGCCAACCAGTAATTTTAGTTATACCTGTTATACCCTTACATAATTTATCATAACCTCTATCAATTTTGGCTGTTCCAATAAGCTCTACATTTTTATTGCCCTCTATACTTTTATGCCAATATACATCACGCATATAATTACTGTAAAAAAATATCTCTGTGAGTGTCCCTGCTTGTTTCCGTCCAGCCTTTAATTCATACACATTTAGTTCATCACCATCTAAAAGCCAAAAATCTATCGCTGATTTTTTACCAGTAAAAACAGCATTAGCAGTTGATTTGCTATTCTTGAATAAACCTACAGGTAATTGTCTATTTTTTATACCATCCTTACCTAAAATTTCTTTTACTTTATTATCCGAATCGCATAATCGTTTTTCAACATAGCTTTCCGTACCATTTTCCAGTAAAATTTCCTCATCAATTTCAGCCTCCTTAGAT
>CAVKDE010000305.1:0-2355 GCA_963654835.1 Duodenibacillus sp.
TCACAGCACTGCTCACGGCCTTCGTCAGCGCAATATCGTAGCCGTTTTTCGTACCGTCGGCATCCATGCTCGTGAGCAAAATCTCACCTGCGCCAAGTTCCACGCCCTGCTTAGCCCATTCTACAGCGTCTAAGCCTGTTGCTTTGCGCCCGCCCTGCACATAAACTTCCCATTTATTTTCACCGCATTTACGCGCATCAATAGCAAGCACTATGCACTGGTTGCCAAAAAGCTTAGCCCCCTCAGCGATGAGCTGCGGATTTTTTACTGCCGCGGAGTTCAGCGAAGTTTTATCAGCTCCGGCGCGCAGTGCGTTTTTAATATCCTCCACGCTGCTGATGCCACCGCCCACAGTTAAAGGCATAAAAACCTTCGCTGCTGTTTTGCTGATTACATCCAGCATGGCTTTGCGCTCTTCATAAGTTGCCGTGATATCTAAAAAGACCAGCTCGTCTGCTCCCTCCACGTCATAGGCAGCAGCGCGCTCCACAGGATCCCCTGCATCACGCAGGCCTACAAAGTTCGTGCCTTTAACCACGCGGCCTTCCTTCACATCAAGACAAGGAATAATTCTCTTTGTCAGCATGTTATTCCTCCTTTGCCGCAGCAATTTTTAAAGCTTCGGGCAAATCAACTGCGCCTGTATAAATAGCCTTACCGATGATGCAGCCTGCCACGCCGTCTTTTTCCACTGCTTTGACAGCTTTAATATCAGCTAGCGAAGCAACGCCGCCGCTGGCGATAACAGGTACGCCGCACGCACGTGCTAAGGCAGCTGTCGCCTCGGCGTTCACGCCTGTTAGTGTGCCGTCACGGCTGATATCCGTAAAAATAATCGTCGCAACGCCATAAGCGGCCATTTTTTTTGCCAGTTCGGTAGCAGCCACGCCGCTGCCTTCGCCCCAGCCTTCGATAGCAACGTCGCCGTTTTTCGCGTCAATGCCCACAGCAATATGCCCTGGAAATTTAGCGCAGGCTTCTTTTACCAGCTCAGGGTTCTTCACCGCTGCGCTGCCTAAAATCAAACGCTCCACGCCTAAAGAGAGCAGCTTTTCTATGGCCTGCATATTGCGGATGCCGCCGCCAAGCTCCACAGGAATTTTTACTGTTTTTAAAATGCGCTCAATCACAGGCAGGTTTTTTCCTTCTCCCGCCAGTGCGCCATCCAAATCCACAAGATGCAGCCACTCGGCGCCATATGCTGCCCATTTTGCTGCCATCTCAGCAGGGTCGTCAGCAAATACTGTTTCCGCATCAAAGCGTCCTTCCGTCAGACGCACGCAGCGCCCGCCACGAATATCTATCGCAGGATATATAATCATTTTCTTTTCCTCTTACATCTCTACAAAATTTTTCAATAGCTTCATGCCGACTCTGCTCGATTTTTCAGGATGAAACTGAAAAGCCTGCACATTCCCGCGCCCCACAGACGCCGTAATCTCCGCGCCATAATCACACACGGAAGTAATAATGCTCTTATCCTCGGGCTCTGCATGATAGCTATGCACGAAGTACACATATTCTCCCTCCGCGCCATTAAGCAGCGGGGAAGGAGTGCGCAAAGAAAGTTTATTCCAACCCATATGCGGCACTTTTTCCTGCGTCGGCAAGTACTTCACCTGACCTTTAAAAAAGCCTAAGCCAGGCACGCCGGGAGCTTCGTCACTGCCTTCAAATAAAAGCTGCATCCCCAGGCAGATGCCTAAAAACGGTTTGCCGCTGGCAAGGCTTGTGCGAATCACAGGAATCAGCCCTGATTTTTCTAAATTTGCCATGCAGTCGCCAAACGCGCCCACACCAGGCAGCAAAATTTTCTCCGCGTGGGCAATAACATCAGCATCGCTTGTGACAACAGGCTCCGCGCCAATTGCTTTAAAAGCGTTCTGCACACTGTATAAATTGCCCATGCCGTAATCTATAATCGTAATTTTATTTTTCATCTTACAAACTACCTTTTGAACTCATCACGCCATGCACCCTTGCATCCATCGCCACTGCTTCCGCCAGTGCGCGCGCAAAACCTTTAAAAATTGCTTCGATGATGTGGTGTGTATTCTTGCCGTACAACACGCGGATATGCAGCGTAAGGCCTGCCTGCATCGCCACCGCACGGAAGAACTCCTCCGTCATTTCCGCATCATAAATACCCAGCTGCACTTTAGGGATATCTGCCTCAAAAACAAGATAAGGCCTGCCGCTAAAATCCAGGCACACCTGCACCAAGGCTTCATCCATCGGTAAAAAGCAGTTGCCGTAACGGTGGATGCCCACCTTATCGCCCACTGCTTCTTTCAGCACCTGCCCCAGCACAATGCCGCAATCTTCCACCGTATGGTGGCTGTCAACATCTAAATC
>CAVKDE010000306.1:0-2329 GCA_963654835.1 Duodenibacillus sp.
AATACGCACAAACTATCCATGCCAACGCAGCTAAAGGTGCTTATGTTTTAAGTCCGGCAAAAGCAGAAGCTAAAGCTGTTTTGATTGGTACCGGCAGCGAGGTGCATCTGGCACTGGCAGCTCAGGCTAAACTGGCAGAAGAAGGCGTAGATGTAAGCGTTGTTTCTATGCCGAGCTGGGATGCTTTTGATGCACAAAGTGAGGAGTATAAGGCTAGCGTTCTTCCCACAGGCGTTGTAAAATTTGCGGTAGAAGCTGGCGTTCCCTATGGCTGGAGCCGTTATACCGGTGATGAAAAGAACGTACTTGGCATTACTACCTTCGGCGCCTCTGCACCTGGCGATGTCATGATGGAAAAATATGGTTTTACGGTAGAAAACTTGGTAGCAAAAGTAAAGGCTACGCTGTAAAATAGATACTTTCTATCCAATTTACTAAACAAATACTTTTAGAGGCTGTCGCTTGTGGCAGCCTCTTTTGTGTGCAAGAGTGCTCCAAACATGGTATAATAAATATTATTGAAAAACGAAGGAGGCTTCTCCATGAAAAATTTACTGACAATTGCCGGTAGTGATTCCAGCGGCGGTGCTGGTATCCAGGCTGATTTAAAAACCTTTGCTGCCCATGGCACTTTTGGCATGAGCGTTATTACTGCTGTTACAGCACAGAACACCTGTGGCGTAACGCAGGTGCAGAACATAGACTGCGCTGTAGTCAAAGCGCAGATTGAAGCAGTTTTTGATGATATCCGTGTGGATGCGGTGAAAATTGGTATGGTATCGCAGCCGGAAATTATTGAAACAATTGCTGCATGTTTGCGCCGTTATGCGCCTAAAATTATTGTGGTAGATCCGGTAATGATTTCTAAAAGCGGGTTTCCGCTCTTAGCACCTGAAGCTTGCGCTACGCTTATTAAAGAGCTGCTGCCACTGGCAACGCTCTTAACGCCCAATCTGCCTGAAGCAGAAGCAATTACAGGTATGAAGGTAACGAAAAAAGAAGAAATGCGCCCCGTAGCGGGAAAAATTATCTCCTTAGGTGCCAAAGCTGTGCTGGTGAAAGGCGGGCACTTAAATGATACAGCAGATGATTTGCTGTTTGACGGTAAAGAAGAAACCTGGTTTCCTGGCAAGCGTATTGATACGAAAAATACGCATGGTACTGGCTGCACGCTTTCTAGCAGTTTGGCGGCAAATTTAGCTAAAGGCATGAGCTTGAAACAAGCGGTGCAAACTTCTAAGGACTACGTGACGACAGCCATTGAGCATGGTATCGCCCTTGGCAGCGGCTGCGGACCGACGCATCATTTTGTTGATTTATATAGAAAGGCTGGTTTGTTAGACTAATGGACTTGAAAAATATTTTTGGCGAGCTTGTGGACAAGCTGCGCAAACAAAAACCTGTTATTCATGCAATTACTAATTATGTTACGGCGGAAAGCTGCGCTGATGCAGCCTTAGCTGCCGGAGCTTCACCCGTAATGGCAGATGAACCGGAGGAAGTGGAGCAGATTACTGCTGGTGCAGATGCGCTGGTATTAAATTTAGGCACGCTGAATTTTACGAAACAGATTGCGATGGAGCGTTCTGCTACAGTGGCTAAAGCCAAAGGCATTCCTGTAGTTTTGGATCCTGTGGGTGTGATGGCTTCTAAAGTGCGTCTTGATTTTGCACTAAAATTATTGAACAAGGGTTATATTGATATTGTACGCGGCAACCATAGCGAATGCGCTGCCCTCTTAAAAGGTACGACAGAAGGGCACGGCGTGGATAATTTAGAAGAAGGTACGGAAGAAGGCGAAGCACTGCGTACAGCGAAGGATGCTGCAACAAAATTTGGCTGTGTATTTGCTGTCACCGGAGCAATTGATAACATCAGCAATGGTAAGCAGGCTTTGGTTTTAAATAATGGTCATCCGCTTTTGCAGGATATGACAGGCAGCGGCTGCATAACTTCTACCTTAGTTGCCTGCTGTGCAGCGATTACTAAGGATATGCTTGTGGCAGCAGCCTTGGGTGTAGTTATCATGGGACAGAGTGCAGAACTGGCAGCAAACCTGCTAGAGAAAAAAGACGGCCCCGGTATGTTTAAAGTACGCCTGATTGACTGCATTTACCATGTAACAACGAAGTGGAATCTTGTGAACCTTAAACCAGAGGAAAAGGTGTCTTAAATGAAGCCTGTGATTGATTACAGCATTTACCTTGTGACAGATGAGGATTGCTTAAAGGGTAGAACACTGCTTTCCTGCGTGGAAGAGGCACTGCAAGGCGGTGTAACACTTGTGCAGTATCGCGCTAAGAACTCTGATGGCCGTAAGATGTATAAA
>CAVKDE010000307.1:0-2325 GCA_963654835.1 Duodenibacillus sp.
GCTGCATGCTTTTCACCGGTTCATAACTGCGGCGATGCCAGCGCGTTGCTCCCTGCTCGGCAATGGCCTGCATGTGTGCGCCGCTGCCATAACCTTTGTTGTGCGCAAAGCCATAGGCAGGGTAAACGCTGTCTAAACGCTCCATAATGCGGTCACGTGTAACTTTGGCGATAATGGAGGCGGCGGCGATACTTGCACTCAGCGCATCGCCATGAATGATGGATTTTATCTCCATCCCCGGCAGATGTACAGGCATAGCATCAATCAAAGCAGCCTGCGGCTTGCAGTGCAAATTTTCTAGCACCTGCGCCATTCCCTGCTGCGTTGCTGCGTAGATATTAAGCTTATCTATATTACTTACGCTTACGATATTTACTTCAATATCTAACGCTTTTTCCATAATTTCCGCATAAAGCAGATCACGTTTAGTCGCGGAAAGCTGTTTTGAATCATTCAGCCCGCTGATGAACACATCCTGCGGCAAAATAACAGCAGCAATAACTAAAGGCCCGGCCAATGGCCCGCGTCCTGCTTCGTCTACGCCCGCGATAAAATGACAGCCTTCGGCGTAAAGCTGCTTTTCAAAATCCAGCATATGCGCAAAACGCTCGCGTTCTTCCGCAGCTTTAGCAAGACGCTTGTGGTAGCTGGCAAGCAGCTTTTGTACTCCCTTGCGTTCGTCCTGCGCCAGCTCCTTTAATTGCTCGCACGTAGGCTCACCTGCAAGCAAAGTTTTAATTTCGTTGATGTTCATTATATAAAAAACCTCCTTCTAGCTTTCGCTTATAAAAAAACCGCCTTTTAGGCGGTTTTTAAGCACAGAAAACTTAAGGTTCGTCAATGGTGAACCGCCCTAACCTTCCTGCACGAAAATCTCTGAGTACCAATTGGATAACCTTATCAATATCCAAAACTCCTCCGGATTTCAGACAACCACGAGCAACTGCGATTTTTGCCATAACAGTATTGGCAGTATCGCCTTCCTCGAGGCTTACTACATATTTTTTTTCTAAATCCTGCGGATACTTCCGCAATAAGAAGTCCAGCAGTAATTCTACTGCCTGTTCTCTGTCGAAAACATCTTCTTTAATGGCACCTGTCACAGCCAGCGCGAAACCAACTGCGGGGTCGTCGAACTTAGGCCAGAGCACACCAGGAGTATCTAAAAGCTCCAAACCCTTGGCGATTGTTACCCATTGCTGTCCGCGGGTAACACCAGGCCTGTCGGCTGCCATAACTTTATTTTTACCTACTAAGCGATTAATAAAAGTAGATTTACCTACATTAGGAATGCCTACAATCATAACGCGCACCGGACGGTTGCGCACACCTTTTTTCAGCCATTTATCTATAACAGGCTTTGCGGCCAGCTGTACAGCACTAATCAGCTGTTTCACACCTTTGCCTGTTGCGCAGTCAATCTTGCATACTGGCAGGCCGCTGTGCTTTACTTTTTCCAGCCATAAATCGGTCTGCGTTTTATCCGCCATATCCGTTTTGTTCAAAGCGATAACTTTAGGTTTGCTACCTAAAATATCTTGCAGCATCGGATTAGTGCTAGAACGCGGTATGCGGGCATCCAGCATTTCTACTACCACATCTACCAGTTTAATTTGGCTTTCCATCATGCGCTTGGCTTTGGTCATGTGGCCGGGGAACCATTGAATTTTAAAATCTTCCAGCATCATTCGCCCATACCCGTATCAGCCTTGAGCACACGCATTTTATCTAACGGCCAGAAAGCAACAACTGCGCGGCCTTTTACAAGCTTCAGCGGTACAAAGCCGACATCAGCAAAACGGCTGTCCTCAGAATTATTACGGTTATCACCTAAAACGAAGATGGTGTCTTTCGGTACAACAACCTTACGGTAATCAGAAATGTTTTTACCTTTCGGATCATCGTGATAAATATAGGTTTCGTTCAGCTTGTTACCGTTGACAAAAACCTGTCCCTGCTTCATCTCTACAGTATCACCACCAACGGCGATAACACGTTTAATAAAGTCGCGGCTTTCATCTTTAGGGAAGCGGAACACGACAATTTCACCTTTTTTCGGATCGGTAACAAAATAGCTCAGCTTATCTACCACCAGACGCTCATGGTTTACCAGCGTCGGATACATAGAAGAACCTTCTACCATATAAGGTTCAACGAGAAAAGTGCGGATGCAAAACGCCAAAGCCACAGCAACGATAATAGATACCAGCCAATCGCTGGCGGAATCCTGCCAGGAAGTTTCTTTTTTACTGCTCAACGAGTGAGCCTCCTCTCTATAACCGGCACGCAGGCCGGTATTTTTTACTACAACAATATATCTATTAT
>CAVKDE010000308.1:0-2319 GCA_963654835.1 Duodenibacillus sp.
GAGGCGAGCATATATGGTTTTTGAAGCCCATATGAGAGATGTGCAATATGAAGCTGAAGCTAAAGGCAGAGCGGAAGGTAAAAATGAAGAAAAATTAGCTACTGCTAAACGTCTATTACAGATGCACTTATCTATTCAAGATATTTCTAAAGCGACAATGCTTTCAATCTCAGAAATCAAGCAACTGCAAAAAGATATGCTGCAACCTGCTTAACATTTTATAATTTATCCCACCTACGTCCTTCTTTATAAGATACGTAGATGGGATTTTTATTTTACTCTCTATACCCCTGTGGATTCAGGCTCTGCCACTTCCAGGTATCTTTACACATATCTTCTAAAGTGTGCTTTGTTTGCCATCCTAAAACTTTTTCAGCCTTATCGGCATTCGCCCAGAATTCAGGCAAATCTCCTGCCCTGCGTGGGCCGATTTCATATTTAATCTTTACGCCACTTGCATTTTCAAAGGCTTTAATTATCTCTAAAACGCTATAAGGCGTGCCGGTACCAAGATTGAACACTTCTATTCCCTTATTCTGCGCAGCATATTCTACTGCCTTTAAATGTCCATTAGCCAAATCCATAACGTGAATATAATCTCTGCGACATGTTCCGTCTGGTGTAGGATAATCACCACCAAACACGGTGAGTTTATCACGTCTGCCAACTGCCACCTGCGCAATGTAAGGCATCAGGTTATTGGGAATCCCCTGCGGATCTTCGCCAAGCATTCCACTTGCATGTGCACCAATCGGGTTGAAGTAACGCAAAAGCACAACGCTTAAATCTTTATCTGCAACAGTTGCATCTTCTAAAATTTCTTCCATCATCACTTTTGTCCAGCCGTAAGGGTTGCTGCAGCTACCACGCTTCATAGTTTCCACATAAGGAATTTTATTTTCTTCACCATAAACTGTAGCAGAAGAAGAAAAGACAATATTTTTCACCCCTGCTTCCTGCATACATTCCAGCAAAGTAAGCGTAGTATCAATATTATTGCGATAGTAGCGAATAGGCTGCTGCACAGATTCGCCTACTGCTTTTAAGCCTGCAAAATGAATTACGCATTCCAGCTTGTTTTCCGCAAAAACTTTACGCATAGCAACTTTATCTTTTACATCTGCATCATACGCTTTCACATTTTTACCTGTAATTTGTTCAATACGTTTGATGACCACAGGACTGCTATTACTGTAATCATCCACGATTACTACATTATGCCCTGCATTTAAAAGTTCTACGGCAGTGTGCGAGCCAATGTAGCCTGCACCACCTGCAAGTAAGATGTTCATGGTTTTTGCCACCTTTCTAAAACACTCTTTAATTATTTGGTAAAATTGTTCCTTTTATTTTTCTTAATCCTACAATAAAAGAATACGCAATCAAAATAGTAACTACTCTAAGCAAAATAGTTTTTAAAGTTTTTCCTTCAAATAGCCAAACATTTCTTACTATCCAATCGCAGTGATGTAAGTAAAATATTATTATTGAATCAGCACCAAATATTATCAGTAGCTTTTTGATACACTTGTAGCTAAGTAAACTCTTACAAAACACAAAAAATACAAATGATGCTAAAACAGCTTCAAGTATACAAATAGAATAATATGGATAATGCCTTCCAGCCATTTCGATATATATACCCTGACTAAGCAAAAAACTCCATACAACTAAGGCTAATATAAATAATACCTTCGTATATTTATCAATGTATTCTTTATATGTTCTCCAAAGCATTCCTATATAAATGAATGCTACTGCAACAAACGTAACATCAAAATTTTGAAACTGCCAATTATGTGTTGAGCCTAAGCAAATACCTAAAAAAGTTAAACAACCGACAGTACAGTACTTGTAATCATTTTTCTGAAAGATATATATAAAGTCAATTATTGTTTTAGACCAAAACAATGAAAAAATGAACCACACCATACCTGCAACAGTTCCTCTAAATTCAACTCCAGAAGCATAAAATAAACTTTTTAACATCTTATGTACTTGAAACTGAATAGCAGAAATACTAAAATCATTGTTTTTCACAACTATATACGCAACTACTAAAGCAGAAACAACTAAGCACGGTACAATTAACCGTTTAAAATTACTGCGCAAATGCCTAAATAGTATTTGCAGATCAGTAGCAGGTTTAAATGTATACCCAGACAAGATAAAGAACAGTGGCATATGAAACGAAAATATAAGATTTCTAGTTAATGAACCAAACTTTACAGTATGCCCAATAATAACTAAAAATATCGCTATACCTTTAGCAATATCAATCCACTCTATACGTCTGCTCTGCTCTGCTCTGCTCTGCTC
>CAVKDE010000309.1:0-2301 GCA_963654835.1 Duodenibacillus sp.
TTCTACCGTAGTTTTTATCTCATTCTTTAGGCAGATTCTTTTGATGGCAAAAGAATCTGGAAGAAAACCACGCGCTTTTAGAAAGCGCGGGAAACACAAAACTTTTGACGGGTCAAAAGTTTTATCAAAACCCCCTTATGTGATCCGCTTTGCTAAGTCAGCCAAAGGTTAGCAAATTTAGCTTAGAGAATACAGCATGTAACCTCGAAGTTAATCACGCTAGCTTAAGCTTAGATAAACAAGCGGAATGGAACGCGAATAGGTGCCTCAGCGAAATTAGTCACACTAGCTTAGGCTTAGATAAACCACAAATTTGTAACCACTGGAACATAGAACAAATTATTGAACTACGAAAGGCTCGCTCTTCGCAGCAAAGCGTAAGGCAAATATAAAAGCCTTTTTGCTAAGCTTTTTCGGCACGAAAAAGCTTAGTTTTCCCAAGCTTTTTCAAAAAGCTTGCACCTTTCTTGCAACTTCTTTCAGTGATGAAAGAAGTTGAATGAGATATTAAGATAAAAACTACGGAAGAAGCACGAACATAAATTTTAATTCGCACTGTAAAGGACCATAGCCATGTACGACCAATTCCAACGAAAAATAGATTACCTACGCATCTCCCTCACTGACCGCTGCAACCTGCACTGCAAATATTGTCAGCCGGATGTAACGCAGCACGTTGCGCATGAAGAAATCCTGCGTTATGAAGAGATAATGCGTGTTGCAAAAGCAGCGGTGGCGTTAGGTATCTCAAAATTTAAAATAACAGGTGGCGAACCGCTGCTACGCAAAGGCTGCACGCAGTTTATCGCGCAGCTCAAAGCACTTGACGGTGTAGCACAGGTGACGCTCACCACAAATGCTACGCTCGTGCCACAATTTCTGCCAGAGCTAAAAGCTGCACGTATCGACTGCGTGAATGTGAGCCTGGATACGGCAGATGGTGCAAGCTTTAAAAAGCTTACCGGTGGCGATGTAAAATGCGTGCTGCAAGCTCTGGCAGCACTTAAATCTGCCCAGATTCCTTTTAAAATTAACTGCGTGCCTTTACGCGGGATGGGCGAAGCAAATATTTTACAGCTGTTAAAATTAGCGGACAGCTATCAGGCACCGCTGCGTTTTATTGAGCTGATGCCGCTAGCGTGCAACGGCGATTTGCAAGGTGTAAGTGGCGAAGAAATTCGCAACTTTTTAGAACGACAAGGCTTTACAGTAACAAGGGATAAGCATACGTATGGCAATGGGCCTGCAAGTTATTATCGCGTGCGCGGTTTTAACATTCCTGTGGGTTTTATTGAGCCTTTGCATAATAAGTTTTGCGCTGCGTGCAATCGCGTGCGCCTTACTTCCGTAGGCCTTTTCAAGCCTTGTTTATATAGCAGTATTGGCTTAGATGTGCGCTCCCTTATGCGCAGCGGTGCAAGTGATGCTGCTTTGCGTGAAGCCATGCGCGCAGTGATTTTTGCCAAACCGTTGGGACATAAGTTTGAAGAAAAACCGGCGATGTTTAACATGAGTGCTATTGGCGGTTAAAGCGAAGGAGAGGAGAAAGGCATGAGTGATTTTACGCATTTTGATGAAAACGGGCAGGCGATAATGGTGGATGTAAGTGATAAAAAAGCTAATGTGCGCACGGCTGTCGCTATGGGTGCTATCATCGTCAGCCGGGAGGTTTATGAAAAAATTGCTGCCGGAACGGTGGCTAAGGGTGATGTTTTAGGCGTGGCGCGTGTGGCTGGCATTATGGCAGCCAAGCGCACGAGTGATTTAATTCCGCTGTGCCATATTCTGCCGCTGACAAAGTGTGCTGTAGATTTTAAGCTGGAACAGCTGGAAGATAAATTTATGATTGCTGCCACCTGCACGGTAAAAACTTTAGCGCAGACAGGTGTGGAGATGGAAGCGTTGACAGGCGTGAATATCGCGCTGCTGACGATTTATGATATGTGTAAGGCGATTGATAAGCGCATGATGATTACTAATGTACATTTGGCATATAAAGCCGGGGGAAAGAGTGGTGATTTTGTATGGCAGCAGGATTAACAGGCGTGATTAAAGCTGTGTGCATCAGCGAGGCGAAGGGAACAGAAAAGCATCCTGTGTCTGAGGTAAAACTAGTGGCTAATTTTGGCCTGGAAGGCGATGCTCACGCAGGCACCTGGCACAGGCAGGTGAGCCTTTTAAGTGCAGATAAAGTGGATGAATTTAATGCGCGTGGCGGTGATGCAGGCGTTGGCGCTTTTGGCGAAAATATTTTGGTGAGCGGGATTGATTTTCGCACGCTGCCTGTGGGCAGCCTGGTGC
>CAVKDE010000310.1:0-2295 GCA_963654835.1 Duodenibacillus sp.
ACTACAAGCAGCTTATCACCTTGCGCGCTAATCTGCAAATTTCCTTTATAACTGCGCCTGTTCACCTGCGGCAAAGCCTTGCCCTCTAGCGCAATGACGGTAACAGCACCGCTAAAGCTATGCTTCTCATCAAATTGCAGATTACCATTCACAAGATGAGCAAAATATTTCCCCTTTGGCAGAGTTTGCGTACCGCGCGCATCCGTCACCACAAAATCATCATTACAGCTAAGTTCTACCGTCGTCTGCTGCTCCACCAGTCCTACACGTATCTGCTCCGCCGCACTAGCCGCAGAAGCAAATACCGTAGAAAGCAGCAACATAGTTAATATTAGTATTCTTTTGATCATAAATTCACCATCTTAATATGCTTGCTCACAACTGTAAACTTATCTTGCGGCGCATTTTTTACCTTCTTGCGTATTTCATACCTGTCGCGCTCGCTGAACACACAGCCGCAATACTGCTGACGGTAAAGTCCCAGCTCTAAACTGATATCCACACCGCGTTGATAGCCAACACGGTAATCTTCATAGTAAAAGGGAACGCCGAACTCCTCAGCAGCAGCCTGCGCTTCTTTTTTTATCAGCTCATGCTTTTGATACGGACTTACAAGGAGCGTTGTGCTAAAAGCATCATAACCATTTTCTTTCGCAAACTGCGCTGCATAACGTAGGCGCATACGATAGCAGAAAGCGCAGCGCACAGTAGGTTCGCTGAGCATCCCGCGGATACATTCCTCAATAGGATAGCTTTTGTTGATAATCAGGTTATACTGCTTCTTTTCACAAAACTCCCGCAGCGTACTCAAACGATGCTTAAACTCCTTATAGGGATGAATATTCGGGTTGAAGAAAAGAATGTCAAAATCTGTGCCTTCACCCGAAAGCTTCTCCGTCGGATAGCAGGCGCAGGGACCGCAGCAGGCGTGTAGTAATAACTTCATAATTTAACCTCCGTGACCGACGAATAAAGCACCATCTACTTCAGAATAACTCCTAGGAGTACTAGACTGTACGCCGTCGTCGCTATTCTTCGTATCTGTCGCTTTCTCGTCAGTCTAAGCTTATCTTAGTTTTCAGGAAATGGAATACCTAAATATCGATAAGTCTCTCTCGTCGCCATACGCCCACGCGGCGTGCGGTTAAGCATTCCCTGCTGCATCAGATAAGGCTCAATAACATCTTCTATCGTTGATGCTTCCTCACTCACGGCCGCCGCTATCGTTTCTATACCAACGGGACCGCCGCCAAAGGTTTTCACAATCGTTGATAAAATTTTTCTATCGTTCCTGTCAAAACCGTAGCGGTCAACCTCCAGCTTAGCTAAAGCTTCATCTGCCAGCTGCTGATTGATAACTTCTACATTCAGCACCTGAGCAAAATCACGCACACGCTTTAAAAGGCGGTTAGCAATACGCGGCGTACCGCGACTGCGGCGTGCAATTTCCATAGCACCATCACTGTCAATTTTTACTTTTAAAATCTCCGCTGCACGCGTAATGATATATTGCAGCTCCTCCGGTTTGTAAAATTCCAGGCAGCACTGCACACCAAAGCGGTCACGCAAGGGAGCAGCAATAGCACCTAAGCGCGTTGTAGCACCGATAAGTGTAAAATGCGGTAAATCAAGGCGTACACTGCGCGCTGCCGGACCTTTGCCGATAATGATATCCAGCGCAAAATCTTCCATCGCCGAATAGAGAATTTCTTCTACCGTTTTGGAAAGACGATGAATCTCATCTATAAAAAGCACATCGTTATCGCCCAGGTTCGTCAAAATCGCTGCCAAATCGCCCTGACGCTCAATCGCAGGTCCGCTCGTAACACGAATGTTAACATTCAGCTCGTTAGCAATAATGTTTGCCAGCGTTGTTTTACCAAGGCCGGGAGGGCCAAAGAGCAGTACATGATCGAGTGCTTCATGGCGGGCAGCAGCAGCCTGAATGAAGATAGAAAGATTATCTTTAACTTGCTTTTGCCCAATATATTCATTTAAAAGCCGCGGACGCAGGCTATATTGCCAGCCGTCAGCTTCCTGCTCCGCGCCGGCAATTACACGTTCATCACTAAAATCCATCTCCGCCCTCCATTACTTCATCGCCATCTGTTTAAGTACCTGCTTCAAAATATCTTCGCAGCTCAAAGTATCTGCATTCGCAATTTTCTTCAGCACAGGCATAATCTCCGCATTGCTGTAGCCAAGCGAAGCAAGTGCTTCAATAGCTTCGGCAACAGCATCGCTGCCACCTGCGCTGACGCTCTCGCTAAATTCATCGCCAGCTTCGCCCATAGC
>CAVKDE010000311.1:0-2287 GCA_963654835.1 Duodenibacillus sp.
GCGGACGTTATGCGAACCTTGATTATTTTAATTATGATTATAGCAGCGTGATTGAAATCCATTCGCATCACGGCACGTTTGAATGGTTTGCCTTTGATGCGATGAAACGGCATATGCCTGTTGGCTTTATTGCTGCGAGTGATGACCACACCTGCCGCGTAGGTCTTTCTTATCCATTAAGCGGGCACGGCAAATCTGCTTCAGGTGCGTTTGATGTAGCGAGCGGTTTCACGGGCGTTTATGCAGAGAGCTTGACGAAAGAGGCTGTATGGAAGGCGATAAAAGCAAGACATTGCTATGCTTCTACCTTCGATAGAGTGTATATCAATACGTCGTTGGGCGAGCTGGCGATGGGTGATGCTGGCGAGGCAGCGGCAGGCACGCCGCTGCGTCTGGAAGCAGCAGGAACTTACCCAATTGAAAAATACGAAGTTTATGACTGGGATAAAAAAGTTTACGAGGCAGATTGCCTGCCGCGTGATCAAAAGAAAATCCGCATCCGTTGGAGCGGCGTAGTTTATCGTGGTCGTGGCAAATCGCAAAAGTGGAACGGCGTAATTTATGTTGCTAATGGCAAGCTGCTGAGCGCAGAAAAATATGCCTTTGACCGCATTGACCAGGGCATTGTAATTAAATCCGATAAATATTTGAAGTTCACTTCTTCTACCTCTGGTGATTACGATGGCTTTATTATGGAAATTGAGGGCAACGAAAATACGGAAATCCGCTTCAGTTCTAAAGCGGGCAGCGCGAGCGTAAAATACAGTGATGTGCTGGCGCACGGCTTTAGCAAAGCTATGGGCGGCTTGAACCTGAAACTGGAAATTGAGCCTGCCTTTGCCGAAATAGCTAAGGAAAATTACTGCGAGCATAACAAACTTATTACTAATATCGCGCTGCCGGAGAGCGAACCTGCGGTAGAAGGCGAATACAAACACGCATATTGGGTGAAGGTGCTGCAAACTAATGGCAATGCAGCTTGGTCTTCGCCGATATTTGTTAAATGACGATAAAGCTTATCTTAAAGCTTTAAGCACTAAAAAATCTCCCTATCTACGTAGTGTAGGTGGGGAGATTTACTTTGCAAAGCAAGCTGTTTGCTGTATAATATAAAAAACTGGGAGGCGAGCATATGGATAAATATATAATTATGAATAAAAATATTCCCTTAGCAGCAATTGCTATGTCTGATAGCGGATATATAATTGAAGTTTTGTCTATCTATAATAAAGAAGCGTTTCCGGTTGGTATTTTTCAGGAAAATTTTAATAAATTGGCAGAAAAACTCAATCACTGGTGGTGCAGCAGAATTATTCCTGCCAGCCGTGATGGTTTGCGTTATGTTCTGCATCTTTATGATATAGATTCTTCAGCTGTTTTGAGTAAACGCAGCCTGGGGCTGAGCTTTTCTGACCAGTATTGGCTGAAACCTTTTGGCAGCGAGCTGACATGGGAAGATGTTAATTTTTTTACCAATGATTTTTCTAAAGAGTTGGGCGAGGCGTTTTTTCAGCAGGAATCTTCCAGGCCTGCCGTCAATCCGTTTACTCCTGATGCTTCTAGTAATGGCTGGTTAAAAAAGAAATGGGTGAAGATAAACGGAAAGGTTTATCTTGCCAAGGCTGGTTCAGTTCCGCTTTTGCAGCAGCCGTATAATGAAGTGGCAGCGGCAAAAGTGCTTGATGCTTTAGCTGTTACCCATGTTCCTTATGAACTGATTATAGAAGACAACAGGCCTTTGTGTCTTTGCCCTAATTTTATCACTCCTGATACAGAATTTGTTCCAGCGTATTTTGTGAAGGATATATTGCCGCGTTCTAATAATGATTCGGAATACAGTCATTTTTTGAGGTGCTGCGCGCATTTGCAGATACCAGATGTAGAAAGATATTTGCAGCAAATGCTGTGCGTGGATTATTTGCTGGAAAATAGTGACAGACATTATGGGAATTTTGGCTTTATCCGTGATGTCAATACCTTAAAATTTTTAGGTGCTGCGCCTTTATTTGATAATGGGACAAGCTTGTGGTGCGAGTCGCTGGAAAGCGAAATCGGCAGGGATTTACCATCTATGCCGTTTAAAAATGCGCAGAGAAAACAGCTCGCTTTGGTGCAACAGCATTGTCTGGACGAAAGCAGTTTGGATAAATGTGCAGTTATTGTCGAAGAAATTTTGTCTATGAGTCCTTATCTTGGGTCAGAACGCATCAGGCGTGTGCGTGAAGCTGTTGAGAACCGGGTGCGCGGTTTGAAAAATTATTTAAGCAAAATTTGATGGGTACAATTT
>CAVKDE010000312.1:0-2268 GCA_963654835.1 Duodenibacillus sp.
GCCGGCCTTTACGCCCAGATAGCACACGCCAAAGCAGAGCAGCACGATAGCAATCATATTACCTGCCATCGTTACAGGATCGCTCAGCAGGCTGCCAAATACATTGCCTACGCCTTTAGCATCCAGGCCTACAAAGCCGCCGACTGCCATTTTGTAAAAATAATACAGCATCCAGCCGGAAACGGTGGTGTAAAACATCATGAGGATGATGTTACCGGCGATAGCACCGTATTTGTAAAGATGCCATTTAGTGCCTTTTGGTTCCAGCACATCAAAAGATTTTGCTGCGCTGCGATGGCTGGCACGGCCTACAGCAAATTCCGCGACCATGATGGGCAGACCGAGCAGCAGCAAAAAGCACAGATAAATTAAAACGAAGGAAGCACCACCGTAAAGACCCGTAATGAAGGGAAAACGCCACACATTACCCAGGCCGATGGCACAACCTGCCGATATCAGGATGAACCCGATACGCGAAGAAAAACTTTCTCTTTCCATAATAAACATATCTCCCTTTCCTAATGGTAAATATGGCTTCATTATAATATATAGGGAGAAAGTTGGCAAGCAAAAGAAGAATTTTGTTGGTAAATAAATAGCAGTGTTGCTTTGATAAAGACGATTGTATATAAATTAGCTGTGCGCTAACAGAAGAAAAAATTTAAACATAACAAAAAACGACTCACTATCAAGTGAGTCGCTATTTTCAAGTGGTGGCCCCAGCAGGATTCGAACCTGCGACCTTTTGATTCGTAGTCAAACGCTCTATCCAGCTGAGCTATGGAGTCACATTGCGTTGCTTTATTCAAGCAACATAGATATTATAACTAAAACGAAGTGATTTGTCAACACTTTTTTTGCTTATTTTTTATACTTTTTATTAGCTGGTGTTTTTACTTCGTTTTGCAGCTTATGTTTTTCCAGCCAACCGCAGTAAATAAAGCAGCCAAGGGCGAAAAGGAAGAAGCCAAGGCTAGTAGCCTGCGCCGATTTTAAGCCGAAGAGCCAGGGCTCGGCGTAATCACCACGCAGCATTTCAAGAAAGAAGCGTACAACAGAATAAAGCATGGCGTACATACATAGTGCCTGCCCGCGTGCGTGCTTAGTTGTACGGAACAATAAAAGCAGGGCGAAGATGACGATATCCAGTTGCCCTTCCCAGACTTCTGCAGGCCACAGCGGTACAGGACCATACGTTTTGTACGCTAATGTGCCTTCTGGATAAAGGATGCCAAAACTGCCGCCAGTGGGCGTGCCGAAGGCGTCACCGTTTAAAAGGTTCGCCATGCGTCCGATGGATTGGCCAATGAGCAGGGAAGGGGAAACGATATCAGCTAAAGCAACCCAATCAATATTGTGCAGCTTGCAATAAACTATACCGGCAGCAATGCCTGCCAGCATACCGCCTTGCACGGCCATGCCTCCCTGCCAGACGAAGGGGATTTCTAAAAGATGCTCGCTGTAATAATCCCAGTCAAAAAAGAACACATCCCATAATCTGCCACCGATAAGACCGGCGAAACCACCGTAAATACCAATGTCTAAAATATGTTCATGCCAACGTCCATCCTGCTTGGCTAAAAAATATGCTGTGCCTGTAGCTAAAAAAATTGCTGTACATAGCATTAAACCGTACATGCGCACGGGAAAATCACCTATAAAAAACAAATATTGATGCATTATCTTGCCTCCTGAAAAAACTAGCTTTAATTGTACCATATTTTAGCTGATTATGCAGTGACTAGATTGTAAAAATTTGCGATTTGCTTTACAGCACTTCTTCGCGAATCAGTGTATTCATCATTTTTTGTTTGCCAAGTACCCATAAGAGGTCGTTCTCCTCAAAGTTCATGGAAACGTGCGGATTGGTCATAGTGAAAGCACCGCGTTCCAGACCGATAACAAGGCAGCTCCATTTATTACGCAGGTGTACATCTTTCATGGATTTGCCAAGGAGCGGGGAATGTTTATCAATGGTAATTGCGAGTGACAAAAATTGCTGCTCGGGATTAGTTTTATGATCATCAAGCATAAACTGGCGCAGGCTTTGCGGCTCGTGCTGACGCACGAGGCCTAGTTCACGCTGCTTGTTGGCAGCGTCAAAAACTTGCAGCTGCGCTGCTGTGCCAATTAAAAGTAAAGTGTCTTTAGCTGTAACAATTTGCTCGCCACCAGGCATATCAATGGATTGTTTACCGCTTCGCACCAGCTGCAGCACATTGCAGCCATAGCTTTCGCGGAAGCCTAAAGTTTTGAGGCTCTTACCAG
>CAVKDE010000313.1:0-2263 GCA_963654835.1 Duodenibacillus sp.
GGCGATACCATTATCACGAGTGCTAAAGCTGGTTCTGTTGTGAACATGATCACCGATAACGATGGCGTAAACCTGAAAGAAGAAGAAAGCATCAACAACGTGCTGAACGCTTTGGCAGGCAAGCTCACTTATAGCAACTATGTAAATAATGAAGATAATCTGGCAGGTTATGTAAAAATTGCTGATGGCTTAACTGCCAGCAGCAAAGCTTTGGAAACCGGCAACATCGCTTTTGACAAAACAACTGGTAAAGGCGCGCTGGAAGAAGGCACAGTTGCTCCTGGTCCTATCTATCCGGAAGATCAGGAAGCAGATAAGTTCAGCGAAGGCATTACTGGTGATGACAAAAAGTACAAACAGGAAGGCGTGCTCAAAGATGGCGTGTATACCTTCACCAAGAACCCGACAGAAATTACTGTGGACAGCGGTGCAGCTGTAAATGCAAGCACTAGAGATATCACCATCAAAACTAAAGATGCACAGCTCACTTTGAACGGTAAAGAGCAAGGCATTTTGGCAGATGGCAAGAAGGTATCTGTAAGCGGTAATGTAAATATCAACGGTGCAACTGGTGTCAGCGTGGATAACGGCGGCAGCGTGCTGCTTGAAGGCATCACCAATATCACCGGCAGCGGTAATACTGCTATTGATGCTATCGATGGCAAAGTAACCTTAGACAGCATTGCTGATATTACAGGTGATATCAACGCTAAAGAAAATGGCAATGTGAAACTCACCGGTGGCAGTGCTGTAAGCATTAAAGGCGATATCAATGCTGATGGCGGCGTTATTTCTATCAATGCAGAACAGCAAAGTGCAACAACTACTATTGAAGGCTCTGTAAATGCAGCTAACGATGGTGCTGTGGATATTGCGCTGGTGGGCGCACAATCTAAGATGATTGGCGGTTATGCAATTGAAGATGGCAGCAGCCTGAACATGACCGTGAAAAATGGTGCAACCTGGAACTTTACTGGTGGCGAAGGCGATGGCCTGAACCTTACTGGCGGCGCAACGAAGGGTGCAAGCGGTTACATCATTATGAACGATAATGGCGGTGCGGCTGCGCAAAGCCTGAGAGCTGCAAAAGCTGCTGGCGCAGGCATGGATATTGCTAACTACGAAGGTTGGGAAACCTTTATCTACGCCCATGAAAATGATGGCGATGAAGTTAGCGATTACACCGCAGGCGATGTAACTATCAGAAACGCTAAAGCCGGTTCCGGCGTAGTGCTTTCTACCGATAGTGCTAATATTAATATGAAGAGCAAGGACACTGTGGAAGGTACTTTGAAGGCTTTGGCTCAAAAAGTAACTTATAGCGACCATGCAGCTAATGGCAGCAACCTGACTGGTCAGGTGCAGATTGCCGATGGCCTGACAAGCTCCAGCGTAAGCAAATATCTTGGCAGCATGAGCTGGGATAACGCCGGCAAAGGCCAATATAATTTAGACAGTGTCAACTGGTCTGAAATCACCGAAGGCGATTACGAAACCTTTGTCATGAAGGGCGTAAGAAGTGCGGCAACTACCTCGCTGCACAGCTGGAGAGATAATATGCAGGATACCTATACCGGTGCTGATTTAGCAGACGAGGACGGTATTTTTGCAAAAGCTCTTGGCGGTAAAACAACTTCCGACGTGAAAGGCGTGCATGACAGCAACACCTATTACGGCGTACAGGTTGGTTATGATAAAGCATTGGACAAGGATACCCATGTTGGCGTAGCCTTTGATTATCGCGATGGTGACAGCAAATACCTGCTGGGCGGTGAAGGCGATAACCAGCTTTACAGCCTGGGCTTCTACGGCGTGAAGAAGTTTGCTGATGATTCCTTCTTCCGCGTAGCTGCTAAAGTGGGCCGTGTAGAGAACGAATACGATGTTTATAACGAAATCCGTTCTATGAAACTGCATGGCGATTACAAAGCAAACGCTTATGGCCTGACCATGGAATATGGCAAGACCTTCAGCAAGGACGAAGCATATATTACCCCGAAAGCACAACTGACCTGGTCGCAGGTGGGCAGCAAGGATTACACCGCAGCAACCGCTAAAGGCGCAACGCTGGATGTATCCCAAGACAGCTACCAGAGCCTTGTTGGCCGCGTAGGCTTTGAAGCTGGCGTTAAAAACAGCAAGGGCAATGTATATGCAGGCTTCTATGCTGCACATGAATTCAATGGCGACATCAGTGCTTCCTACATGGCGGAAGACGGTGGCGCAAAACACACCAGCTTTGCTGGCGAAGATACCTGGATGG
>CAVKDE010000314.1:0-2253 GCA_963654835.1 Duodenibacillus sp.
ACACTGATTATTGCGCACAGGCTTTCTACCATTATCAATGCAGATAAAATTGTAGTACTGCATGATGGTGAGATTGCAGAAATCGGTACGCATTACGAGCTTATGGCACGTGAAGGTATTTATAAAAAGCTCTATGAGCTGAGCTAAGCATAAATTCATAGTATTTTAAAACTCCTAAAGCAGCTGACTTTTAGCAAAAGCACTGCTTTAGGAATTTTCTTATGTTATAATAAGCATAGACTATGATAAACGGAGGTGTTAGCATGGATTTGCGTGAGCTGCGTTATTTTAAAATGGTGTGTGCGGAGAAAAATTTTACACGGGCGGCTAGCAGGCTGCATATTTCGCAGCCTTCGCTGAGCGTGGCGTTGCAAAAGCTGGAAGAAGAACTTGGAATGAACCTTTTGGTGCGTGATAACAAGCACGTAGTGCTGACACGTGAAGGTGCAATTTTATTGCGCGAGGCAGAGTCGCTCCTCCTTCAGGCGGAACGCCTGGAAGCACAGATGGCAGATTTGCGTGCTACCGAAAAGCGTACACTGCGCCTGGCTTTTCCTGCTACCGTGGGCGCGTGGCTGTGGCCGCTGCTCATGCGTAAGTTTAGCAGGCTGCATCCGGAAATTTCCCTGCAAATTGAAGATAGAAGTACTTATGCCATTTTAAACGCTGTGCTAAGCGATGATTTGGAGATAGGCTACGGCGTTTTAGAAGAAACTGCACATGATGATATTTTGTGCCAACCTGTGCGAGAAGGCGAGCTGCGCCTGCTGCTGCCTGCGCAGGATGACTTGGCAAAAAAGCGGAGCGTGGAGCTTGCTGCCTTAGACGGAAAAACAGTTATTATGTATCATAAGGGTGATTCATTTGCGGAAAGCAAGCTTTTGCGCGAGCTGGAAGCACGTAAGATTAGCGTTAATTTGCAATATGTAGAAGAGCAGGCGACAGTGTTTAACCTTGTGGCACAAAAAATAGGTGTTGCTGTTATCCTTGCGGAAACAGATTTAATCAGCCAAAGCAGCCTGCTGTGCAGCAAACCGTTTAGCGAACATCTGCGTTACAAGGCAGGGTTTTTCTGGAAGCGAGACAGATACCTTTCTAAAAGTGCGCGCCTTTTGATGGATTTTATTCGTAGTCAAGCATAATAGTTTTTATCTATCATGTGAGAGAAAACAAGTATTATACAAACGCTAGGACAAGTGCTATATTGTTACTAACAAGATTGATGTTAACGAAAGGCGGTAATAATATGGCAGCATTTGTAATTGATTCGGAGCTTTTTCGTGACCAATATGGCACAGAAGCGATGCGTAAAATTTTTAGTGATGGAGAGCTTATGCAAAAGTGGCTGGATTCTTGGGCAGCTTTGGCTAAAGCGGAAGCTGCTTTAGGCATTGTGCCGAAGGACGCAGCAGAGCATATTGCGCAGTGTGCAAGAAGCGAGAACATGGATATGGCAGCGGTGCGCGAAGGTTTTGCTACAACCTGCCATCCGCTGATGCCGCAGATTCGAGAATTTGAGCGTGTGTGTGGCGCAAAAGCTGGTGGCTGGATTCATTGGGGTGCAACAACGCAGGATATTATGGATACGGCGGTAGTGTTGCAAATTAAAGATGCGCATACGCTGATTACGCAGCAAGTGCAAAAGCTTTTGCGCTTGTGTTTAAAACGCGCGCAGGAAAACAAAAGCATAGTGATGGCAGGGCGCACGCACGGACAGCACGCTGTGCCTATCACCCTTGGCTATAAAATTGCCATCTGGGCAGCAGAATTTGGCCGCCACCTGGAGCGTCTGGAAGAAGGTAAACCTCGCTATCTTGTGGGCGAGCTGGCGGGAGCAGCGGGAACGCTTGCTTCCTTAGGTGAGCAAGGTTTGGCGGTGCAGGAAGGCTTTTGCAAGAATTTAGGCTTAGGTGTGCCTTTGACTACATGGCACGTTGCGCGTGACGGTTTTGCGGAGTTCGCTTCTACCGTAGCGATGATTGCCGGAACTGTGGGTAAAATTGCTAATGAATTTATTAATTTAGAGCGCACGGAAATTTGCGAGCTGGAAGAAGGCTTTTCTATGGGCAAAGTGGGCAGCAGCACGATGCCCCACAAGCGCAATCCTATGGTGTGCGAAAATATTTTAGCTAACTGCCGCCTGATTCAGGCTAACGCCAGCCTTGGTTTTGGCGCGATGATTCAGGAGCACGAACGTGATATGTCCTTCTGGCAGACGGAGTGGAGCTATCTGCCGCAAATTTGCATCCTATT
>CAVKDE010000315.1:0-2250 GCA_963654835.1 Duodenibacillus sp.
CCACAAGCTATCGCTAAAACGCCCATGAATAAACCTCCACAATTATTCTATATTACTTTCATACACCGCAATTTCAATTAAATTGCCATCTGCATCACGCATTGATTTATATCAATAATCACCTGATTTAACTTCCCAATGTCCATTATGACTACTTCCTACACGCTTAACAATCCCTATTTTCTTTAGTTTTTGCAAATAATACTTCACTCGATCAACTGACCAATTTAACTCTGTAGCAATTTCTTTTTGTGTTAATGTATTATTTCTTATAATGACAGCTAAAACAGCATTATCAGCATCTGTGAAATCAAAAAAAGTTTTTTTAATAGTTTGGGTAGTTTGGGTAGTTTGGGTAGTTTGGGTAGTTTGGGTAGTTTGGGTAGTTCTTCTATATAAATTAACCCGAAAATCACCATCAAAATCAAGTAATTGCGGTTTGGGTAATCCATATTCTTCGCATTCCCGAAAAATTCTTGGTATACCCGTTCCCCACTTCTCTATAATTTTCATATAAGCAAAAGCACTTGCAATTGCCGGATTACGTAATTTTGAATAACCTTCTATTATTTTTCTTATAGAAACTGTATTTAATAACATCCCCGGAGATGTAATCTCCAATCTATCATCAAATAAAGCTATTTGAATATTCCCAGGTTCTAAATAACTGCGATGTGCAACAGCATTAGCAATCAATTCACGTACACTATCAATAGGTAACTCATAAATATCCTGTCGATAAACACCTTTTATCTTCATTCCCATGTTGATTTTTTCCAAAACATACTGATAGGCATCTTCCACTTGTTGTTGAAGTGAACCGCCAAATTCCCTTCTATCAACAAAGTATGCTCGCGTAGTACCTTTAAAAACTGCACACTGTATAACAGGCTGAGGCACCATATTTCCTGTTAATAACGCATAGGCATTCGTAGGAATAACTTTGCTATCTATTTCTTTTAAAATTCCCCAGGTTATCAATACATTGGGGGTCACATCACGCACTGCTAATTGTGCACTTTTATCCAATGTATTTTTTAAAGCTATCTTCTTCATTGAAGAACATAGCTCACTTATTTCGTTTTCATTTACAATAGTAGCATCTCGATATGCCTCACTATCAAAATAGCGGTTTTCTCCTTCTAATATAAGCTCTTTTAATATATAACCTTCTGCATGTCTTGTAGTTCCAGCAACACGTACATAAGTTCCGTTTACGACACCTTGAGATTTTATATAATATGGTCTCATCGGTGCAGGATGAATTTCTACAACTATAACTGTTTTATTATCTACAGTCTGTAAAGTTATATCCGGATATATTTTAGGCTCACAACTATCTAAAATAGCATTGGTAATTGCATCTATTGTTAAAAAAATGGCATCTGATTCTATACCAATAATTTTTAATGTTTTATCGTCTACACCAAAAATAAGCTTACCGCCACGGCCATTAGCAAAAGCAACAACTGTTTTCATGTATTTTTCGCTTTTGTGAGGAACTTCTACTTTATATTCAATATTTGCTGATTCACCAGAAAATAATTTTTCATCTAACATCTGTTTCACTCCTCGCAGTTTCATCACACGAAACATTCAATCATAAAATCAGTATAACATTTTTAGCACGGCTTCTCAATATAAAAAAACTTCAGCTACAAAGTGATTATAGCCACACTGCGCTGAAGTTTTCTATATATGCTACATTATCATTTTTCATACACCGCAATTTCAATTAAATTACCATCTGCATCACGCAGATAGATGCTTTGCATTTTCCCTAACGCACCATGACGCTTAACTATACCTTCTTCAATAGGATATTCTTTTTCTGTAATTTCTCGCTTTATATCAGCAATATCGCCTTCCGCAATCAGGCAGATATCATGACTGCCATAAGTAGGATGCTTTGCCGCAGGCAAAAACTCCGCTGGCTTGCAGTGAATATTAATTTTCTGCGCGCCAAAATAAAAAGCGTGCTTGCCATTTTCTACTTCGTGGCGCAAACCTAAAACGCCTACGTAAAAAGCAATGCATTTTTCTATATCTGCTGTTGTAATTACAATGTGGTCTAAACCTTTGATGTGCATGATAATCACCTTATTTTTCCCTTTACCCTATATCTCCCAAATAGGAATTATCAAATTTCCTCTATCAAACGCAGTAAACTTATCACTCAAGCACAAAATGCCACCCGTGCCTCGCTCTAAATTCGTTTTATCCAAAACACTGAACACATTAGTCCAGCGT
>CAVKDE010000316.1:0-2198 GCA_963654835.1 Duodenibacillus sp.
GTTGGCGACCCCAGCGGCAAAGACGAAATGCGCAAAATGCTCACACCCGAATTTATTGCACACAACATTGCCTGCTTCAAAAAGCAAATGAGCCGTTTTATTGATTTTAGTGACGGCAAAGCAATCATCGCTAATAACGCAGACTGGCTGCTGGATTTGAATTATGTGCAACTGCTGCGTGAGGTTGGCGTACACTTTACCGTTAACCGTATGCTCGCTGCTGAATGCTTCAAAAAACGCTGGGAGAAAGGTTTAACTTTCTTTGAATTTAACTATATGATTATGCAGTCCTATGATTTTTGGAAGCTGCATCATGATTATGGCTGCGTCATGGAGCTTGGTGGCGACGACCAATGGTCCAATATGCTCGGCGGCGTAGAGCTGATTCGCCGTAAAGATCAACAGCCTGCTTTCTGCATGACCTGCAAACTTTTGACCACTAGCGATGGCAGAAAAATGGGCAAAACTGAAAAAGGTGCTCTGTGGCTGGATCCTGAAAAAACTTCCCCGTACGAATTTTATCAATACTGGCGTAATGTTAACGACAGTGATGTTAAAAACTGCATGTCTCTCTTAACCTTCCTGCCGATGGACGAAGTAAACCGCCTGTGCGATGTTGAAGGTGCAGCTATTAACGAAGCTAAAAAAGTTCTCGCCTACGAAGTTACAAAACTGGTTCATGGCGAAGATGAAGCACGCAAAGCACAGGAAGCTACCGAAGCTCTCTTTGGCGGTGCAGCTAATGATTTAGCTAACATTCCTACTATTGAAATCACTGCTGCTGAGATGACGGCTAAAGTTATCGACGTGCTGACAGCTGCAAAAGTATTCAGCAGCAAACGTGAAGCACGCCAGATGATCACCCAAGGTGCGCTGACTGTAGGCGACAGCATCTTAAAAGATGCAGAAGCTTCCTTCAGTGCTGACCAGTTTGATGCAGATAAGAGCCTGTTAATACGCAAAGGCAAGAAAAAATATTTCCGCCTGCTGGTAAAATAAGCTCACGCAACACAAGCCATCGGTGCTCCGAGCCTGATGGCTTTTTCTTTAGAGGAGAATTGCATGGAAAAAAACAAACTTAAACTTTCCCTAATCCTGCCCATCGGCCTGATGCTGTTTTCTTTCTTTTTCGGCGCAGGCAACCTCATCTTTCCGCCTGTTTTAGGACAGCTGGCAGGTGAAAATTTTTCTATGGGTATGCTGGGCTTTTGCCTGAGCGGCATTGGCTTTCCGCTTATGGGCGTACTGGCGATGGCTATGAAAAGAAGTGACAACCCAGATTCCATGGCGATGCCCATGCATCCGCGGTATGCACGCGCAATTACCATTATCTGTGCACTGACCATCGGCCCGCTTTTTGCCATCCCGCGTACAGCAGCAGTATCCTTTGATACCGGTATCCATGCGCTGCTGCCTGAAGGCACAGCTACCATGGGTCTTGCAATTTATACGTTAATTTTCTTTGCACTGACCTACTTTTTTTCGATTAATCCATCGAAAATCATCTCACACATCGGTAAATTTCTTTCGCCGCTGCTTATTATCTGCTTAGCGATTCTTGTTATCTGCGTAATCAAAAGCCCTACTGGTCCTTTGCCCACGCCGAACTCCACTTTCGTCGTTTCGCCATTCTTCCGCGGGTTCCAGGAAGGTTATAACACGATGGATCTGCTGGCAGCCATTCTCTTTGGCTCCATCACAATTAAAGCGATTGAAGCACAAGGAATTAAAGATCCTAAAGCACTCACCCAGTTGTGTACCTATGCAGGTCTGATTTCGGCAGGCTTTTTGGCTGTCATCTATAGTGCGCTTGCTTATACAGGCGCAGTCAGCACCAATATTTTCGGCATCGTTTCTAATGGTGCAACACTGTTAAGTATGATTGCCACGCATTATATGGGGCTTGCAGGGCAGCTCGTCTTAGCACTCATCATCATCTGTGCCTGCCTCACTACAGCAATTGGCCTGACGACTTCTATTTCCGGCTATTTTGCCGAGCTGACCCACGATCAGATGAAATATGAACGCCTTGTAACTTTCATCACGCTGTTCAGCTTTGTTGTTGCTAATTTTGGTCTGGAAAACATCATTCACATTTCCATACCTGTTATCTGTATGCTCTACCCCATCATTATTGCAATTGTCGTACTCAATATTTGCCGCTTCATCATTCATGATGACCCGCTCACCTTCCGTCT
>CAVKDE010000317.1:0-2196 GCA_963654835.1 Duodenibacillus sp.
TTACGGCACCATAATAAATTCTACGATAAACACTACAGCGCAGCAGCAGCACGCCACGTGGAACAGGCTCAGCCCGTGCCAGGCGGTAGCAATGCCTACGCCAAGTGCGAGCGCACCGGCAACAGGTGTCTGCGTTTCCTGTACGATGGCAGGGAACGTCATGACAGCGAGCGTTGTATAAGGCACGTAGTATAAAAACGAACGGATAAACGGATTTTTTATCTCCTTGCGAATCAGCGTGAGGGGAAGAACGCGAATCGCATAGGTGACAAGTGCCATAACGGCGATGTAAAGATAAATGTTGTGCTCCATCTTACGCCTCCTTGCGCTTGCCTGTGCTTACAGGACAAAGCCACGCAGCTACTGCAGCAATAACAACCGTGAGGATAATTGTGCGCGTGCCACCGGAAAGCTGCGCCAGCGGCTGCCAGAAGTTAGCAATAAAGCTGGCGGCAAAGCTTGCCAATACAACGGTGAGGATGATGCGGCTTTGGCGTGCGGGGGGAATGATTACGGCGAGGAACATGCCAAAGAGAGCCACGCTGAGTGCGCTTACAAGACGCTCCGGCAGCGCACCACCGGCAACAATACCGCAGGCTGTGCCAAGCGACCAGCCGGGGATGGCAACCGCCATCGCACCGTAATAATACCACGGGCTGAGCAATCCTTTGCGGCCGATGGCAATGCCGAAAAGCTCATCCGTAACGGCGAAGGCAATGCCTAAGCGGTGAATGAAGTTTTCGCCTACGCGCAGCCTTTGGCTGAGAGCGCAGCTCATAAGCATATAGCGGGCGTTCGCAATGAGCGTCACCAGTGCTACTTCCATATAGCTGGCGTTTTCGCCGATCAGCGTGATAGCGGCAAATTCACCTGCGGAGGTGTTGTTTAAAAAGCTTGCTAAAAAGCCTTGAAAAACATTGAGACCGGAGCTGCGGCAGATAATGCCTAGGGAGAAAGCTACAGCAAAATAACCTAAACCAATGGGGATACCGTCGTGCAGGCCTTCGCGGAAGGCAGTAGTGCGGGGGGAAGCACTGCTGCTAATGGGGGGATTAGAAACTGTATTTGCTTGCATAATAATACACCAATAAAAAAACAAAAAATAACAAAACATGGATTGCAAAAAAGTTAAAAAGAGTGCCCGTAAGCAGCAAAGGAAGATGTAAATAGCTTACGGGCGGGAAGATTGTATGCTGGCGAGCAGGCTAAACGGTTGGGAGGCTTAGCCTGCTGCCGGAAACCGGCACACTACAGAGAAATTGAAAAAACGAAAGAAGGCTGTAGTGTGCCGGCTGGGAGCTTATTTCAGCAGCTCTTGTGCTACGAGATGGCCCATTTCGGAAGTGGAAACTTTCTTCAGGCCTTCTGCGTAGAGGTCAGGAGTGCGGTAGCCTTGCTCCATAACTGCGTCAACAGCTGCTTCCATAGCGTCTGCTGCTTCGCCTTGGTTCAAGGAGTAACGCAGCATCATAGCAACGCTGAGGATGGTTGCCAGCGGGTTGGCAATGCCTTGGCCTGCAATATCAGGTGCGCTGCCGTGGATAGGCTCATACATACCCGTGCCGTCGCCCAGGCTGGCACTCGGGAGCAGGCCGATGCTGCCGGCGATAGTGCTTGCTTCATCGCTCAAAATATCGCCAAAGATGTTATTGGTCAAAATAACGTCAAATTGTTTCGGGTTCAGCACAAGCTGCATAGCGCAGTTATCAACATAGAAGTTGTTAAGCTCAATCTCAGGATAATCTTTTGCCTGCATTTCTGCAACAATTTTACGCCACATACGGCTGGAACCAAGTACGTTAGCTTTATCAACGCTGGTTACTTTGCCATGACGTTTTTTAGCAGCTTCAAAAGCAAAGCGCGCAATGCGTTCTACCTCAGGGCGGGTGTAAAGTTCAACGTCGCTTGCTTCTTCCACACCGTCAGCGTTCAGATGCGCTTCGTTGTGTTCGCCAAAGTAAATGCCGCCGGTTAATTCACGCACGATTAAAAGGTCAGCACCTTCTGCACGCTCAGTTTTGAGCGGGGAAAGATGCGCAGTGAATTTAGAAACGGTCATCGGGCGCAGGTTGCAATAAAGGCCAAGAGCTTTGCGGATGCCTAAGAGGCCTTTTTCCGGGCGGATGGAAGGATCAACATTATCCCATTTCGGTCCGCCGACAGCACCGAGCAGTACAGCGTCACTAGCTTTAGCGC
>CAVKDE010000318.1:0-2187 GCA_963654835.1 Duodenibacillus sp.
GGGTGCGCCCTTGCGTCCCATGGCGGACACTACTACTACCGGAGAGTAACCGTTACGGATAGCCTGCTGCACTTTATTTTTTACAGCGGTGCGTGCTTCTTCCGTTGCTACGGAAGTGCCGCCGAATTTTTGTACAATAATTTTCATTGAAGAGCTCCTCGTTTTTACCGGACTGCCGAAAATGTATCAGAGGCGAATAATGCCGACTACAGCGTACAGATTAGTACTCCTAGGAGGCATTATGAAGCATATGGTGCATTAGCGGCAGACCTTTTATTTTTTCAACCAATCATTAGCAATCATAACTTCCGCAATCTGCAAAGTATTAAGAGCCGCACCCTTACGAATCTGGTCGCCTACTACCCACAGGTTGAAAGTGTTCGGATTGGATTCATCGCGGCGTAATCTGCCCACATAGCAATCATATTTTTCAGAAGTATATAAAGGCATCGGATAAACCTGATTAGCAGGATCATCCATCATCTGTACGCCGGGGAAAGCGTTGATAGCAGCACGCATCTCTTCTAAATCAAGATCATGCTCGAACTCGATATTGATAGATTCGCTATGACTGCGATATACAGGCACACGCACGGTAGTAGCAGTAATGCGCATTTCATCATCATGCAGAATCTTCTTGGTTTCGTTAACCATCTTCATCTCTTCTTTAGTGTAGAGATTATCAAGGAACACATCAATCTGCGGAATCAGGTTAAAAGCAATCGGATAATGCTTGGGCAGGCTCGCAGAAGGAAGAATGTGCGCTTCCATCTCCTTGCCTTCGCTGTAAGCTTTCGTCTGGTTGGTCAGCTCATCAATGCCTTCCTTGCCCGCACCGCTAACTGCCTGATAAGTAGAAATAACAAGGCGTTTAATGCGCGCCAGATTATACAGCGGTTTTAAAGCCATCATCATAATAATGGTAGAGCAGTTCGGATTAGCGATAATGCCCTTGTGCTTCAAAATATCTTCCGGGTTAACCTCAGGCACAACAAGAGGAACTTCAGGATCCATACGGAAGGTGCTGGAGTTATCAATAACAACTGCACCAGCTTCTACCGCATAAGGAGCAAACTCTTTAGAAATGCTGCCACCGGCAAAAAGTGCAATATCAATGCCTGCAAAAGAATCCTTGGTAGCCTCCTGCACGGTGTAAGTTTTGCCCATAAATTCAATCTGCTTGCCTGCGCTGCGTTTAGAAGCCAACAGGCGCAGCTCTGCAAACGGGAAATTCCTTTCTTCAATAAGTTTAAGAAACTCTGTACCAACAGCACCGGTAGCACCTAAAATAGCAACATTATACTTTTTCATCAACATCTCCCCCTCATTAAATTACAGTAATTTGTCTAAGCCATATACAAGACCGGTGTAAGTACCAATCTTGCGGCAGCCAAGCGCAACGCCCGGCATATAGCATTCACGGTTTACAGGATCCGTGCTGATTTTCAGCGTTTCACCCTGACCGCCAAAAATAACTTCCTGCGAAGCGACATAACCAGGCAGACGCACGCTGTGAATCTTCATGCCTTCGTAATCAGCACCACGCGCACCAGCCATAGTTTCCTTTTCGTTAGGATTGCCCTGCTGCATAGCTTTACGCACTTCGGCAATCTTCTGTGCGGTAATAATTGCTGTACCGCTCGGAGCATCCAGCTTGTTATCATGATGTTTTTCAATAATTTCCACATGCGGGAAGTATTTAGCTGCCTCGCACGCCAGTTTCATCATAACTACAGCACCCAAAGCAAAGTTCGGTGCAATCAAAAGGCCAGTGTTATGCGCTTTAGCAAGTTCATCCACTTCTTTTAAATCAGCATCGCTGAAACCTGTTGTGCCCACAACAACATGCACGCCTAAAGGCAGCATCTTGCGCAGGTTGCCCATAACTACATCAGGACGGGTAAAATCAACAACTACGTCAGGTTTAACAGCGTTAATCGTAGCTACTAAATCAGTTGTAACCTTCACGCCTTCACCCAGAGCAACAACGCCCTCTTTAATATCAACTGCGCCGACTAATTCTAAATCAGCCTCGCTATAAACTTTTTTACACACCTCACTACCCATGCGGCCCAAGGCACCATTTACTAAAACACGAATCATGTAATCCACTCCTTACAAATCTGGGCAAGCATTTTTCAAAGAAACTTACCGGTTACAACATAATAAAAAACCGTTGAGACAATT
>CAVKDE010000319.1:0-2176 GCA_963654835.1 Duodenibacillus sp.
AACTCATTCCACAACAAAATATATGGATGGACATGGTGCGTGCCTGGGCGGAGCGATTATTGACGGCGGCAAGTTTGAATGGCTGGCGCACAAAGAAAAGTTCCCCGGACTTTGTACGCCTGATGAATCTTATCATGGCATTACTTATGCGGAGAAGTTTGGCAAAGAGGGTGCCTTTATTACGAAGGCTACAGCACAGCTTATGCGTGATTTTGGCTCTATGCAGTCGCCGCAAAGTGCGTTTATATTAAATCTTGGCTTGGAATCTTTGCATGTGCGTATGCCTCGTCATGTGGAAAACGGGCAGGCGGTAGCAGAGTTTTTAGAAAAACAGCCACAGGTAGAATATGTAAATTATCCTGGGCTGCCTTCTAATAAATATTATGCACGTGCGCAAAAATATCTGGGCAACGGTGGCTGCGGTGTAGTTTCGTTCAATTTAAAAGGTGGGCGTAAGGCGGCGGAAGCTTTTATGAAACGCCTTGAGGTTGTTGCCATTGAAACCCATGTGGCAGATGCACGCACCTGCTGCCTGAACCCGGCGACGACGACGCACCGCCAGATGACGGATGAGCAGCTGGCGACAGCTGGTATTCCGGCAGGATTAGTGCGCATTTCCTGCGGGTTAGAGGATAAGGAAGATTTAATTAAAGATTTAGCGCAGGCTTTGGCTGCTATTGAAGAATAAACAGTAGAAAAATACAAGAGTGCTTTGCCAGGTTGCGTAGCTGATGAAAGTGTAGCAGAGGATGGCGAGAAAATAGTTCGTTACTTTGAGCGTACAATGAAGAAACTGTGAAAGTTTTGGCGTTGTACGCTTTTTGTTGGGAAAAATATACTGTGTGCATTTATCTGCTATTTGACAAAGTTCACGTTCCGTAGTATTATAAAATAAACCGTGGCAAATTACCACAGCAAGCAGATTACGAGGTGATAACATGGCTAGCAATAGTGTAAGAATTGACCAGGAATTGTTTGATGCTGCGCATATTGAGGGTAAGGCAAACTTGCGGAGTACTGCTCAGCAAATAAATTTTTGGGCGAAAATAGGGCGCAATGCGTTGGCTAATCCTGATTTGCCTGTAGATGTTGTTAAAGATTTATTAATTGCTAAAGAGGAAAAGAGTGAACCTTTTTCTCTGGAGGATTAAGATGATTTTACAACAGAAACCGATGTTTAAAAGAGCTTTTAAAAAGCTCAATGCCAACCAGCAAGCAAGGGTTAAGGAAGAGATTAAGCTGATTGTTGCAGACCCAACTATAGGAGTGGAGAAAAAGCAAGATTTAAAGGGAATTTTTGTTCATAAGTTTAAAATTAGCACACAGCAGTATTTGTTGGCATATATGTATGACCCTGAAACTTTAACGTTAGTTTTTATTGGTGTACATGAAAACTATTACCGCAATTTGAAAAATTATCTTAACTAAATCTATCTATAATTTTAATGTAAAGATACAGGAGAAAATAAAATGTTTATTGACAGAGCGAGAATTTATGTGGAGGCTGGCGATGGCGGCGACGGCATGAGCAGCTTTCGTAGAGAAAAATTTGTAGAAAAAGGCGGCCCGAACGGCGGCAATGGCGGTCGTGGCGGCGATGTTGTCCTGATTGCGGATAAAAATCTTAACACGCTGATTGATTTCCGCTATAAGAGAAAATATGTAGCTAAACGTGGTGGTCAGGGCGGCACCAAAAACTGCACCGGCGTCCGCGCGGACACTGTTTTTGTAAAAGTACCGATGGGTACGCTTGTACGTGATGACGCAACTGGTGCGGTGATGGCGGATCTTGTGGAAGATGGACAGACTTACACCGCAGCAAAGGGTGGACGCGGTGGCAAAGGCAATGCCTGCTATGTAACAAGCACAAACCGTGCGCCGAGTTTTGCGGAAAAAGGCGAACCCGGTGAAAACCGTTGGCTGAAGCTGGAGCTGAAACTTTTGGCTGATGTTGGCCTTGTGGGCTATCCCAGCGTAGGTAAATCCAGCATTATCGCGCAGGTGAGTGCTGCCCGCCCGGAGATTGCTGCTTACCACTTTACTACGCTGTCCCCTGTTTTGGGCGTAGTGCGCCTGGATGAAGAACGTAGCTTTGTGCTGGCAGATATCCCCGGTCTTATTGAAGGTGCGCATGAAGGCGTTGGCCTTGGCCATGACTTTTTGCGTCATGTAGAGC
>CAVKDE010000320.1:0-2175 GCA_963654835.1 Duodenibacillus sp.
ATGGAATACTGATCTCTTAGGCAATTCTATTGCTGCGGTACCTGATTTTGGTATTATGGCCTCTAGGCGTTTGATGCAGCAAAAACATGATGTTATTGGCTTGCCTTTGGATAGAAAGTATTTCAATTCAGGTGTTGTAGTAATGGATTTAGATAAGTGGCGTGAAAATGATTACTCAAGTAAGGTTATTCATTTAGCTGCCACCGGGAATTTTCCACACCATGATCAGGATGCCTTAAATAAGCTTTTTATGTATAACTGGTTAGAACTTCCTTTATATTGGAATGTAATTCCACCTGTTTTTGATTTGCTGCCTAAGGTATTGTTCAATGGCAAGTTTAGAAAAGCTGCGATAGCAGCACGAAAGAATATAGCTATTTTGCATTATGCCGGGAGATATAAACCTTGGGAATTTTCTGTTAAGCAAGGGTTTAATGATATGTATTATGCTTATCTTAAAAATACTGCATTTGCTAATGTTCTTATGCCTCAACCAAGTAAGAATATGAAGGGAAAATCGCTTAGCAGGCAAATGATAAGAATACATTTTGCAAATTTTATGACTGATATTTTGGCTAAATAAACATGAGGAGTAAAGATTAAGGATGAAGTTTTTCTCTAAATATAAAGTTTTTTTAATCAGCTTGATAGTGATTTATGCTGTTTTAGTAGGCGTATACTATTTTACGTCTGTAGGCATTCGCCATACAACTTTATTTTTGCAGATGCGTCGTTATTTGCCTTGCGCTTTAGCTGTTGCTTTAGCAATTACACTTTGGCATCATGCAGAATTAAAATTGCAAAAATTATTTCCTCATGCCGTAGTTGGTACCTTATGGATATTTGTATATCCGATATGTTATTGGCTTACTTATCATAGTACATTAACATTTATTGATAAACATTTTGATGAAGCTTTTGGCGCGTATTTTTTTGCATTTACGGTTTGCTTGCGTTTATTATTGATTAAATGGAAAGATAACAGCATTTTGAATTTTGTCTTTGGCCTATTAGATGTAATAGCTGTGGCTATTCCGTGTTTACAATTAGCTTATTTTGCCAATTATAAATATCCGATTACGGAAGCTGCTTCTATTGCTTTATTGCAGACTAATCCGGAAGAAGCTAAAGAATATTTGCTTTTGAATTTAGGCTATGCTGGAATTTTCTTGGTTGTGGCTGCTGCAATAGCTTTGTTGATTTTATTTACCAAATTGAATAACTTAAATGGAGAATCAAAAGTAAAATTGAATAAAAAATACGCAGTTCCTGCATTGGTTGTGTGCTTGGCTACTGCTGCCTACGGACATAAAATGTTCTTTAATACAGGTGTAATGCAGACTTATGTTTTTGCTAAAGAGTATTTTGATGGCGTTAATAGATTTAAAGCATATCACGAGAAAAATTATGCAGATTTAGTTGTTGCTCCATCTAAACCTGCTTTTGCTAAACCTTCAACGATTATTGTGGTAATTGGCGAATCTGCTTCTGCGTATTATATGAGTGCGTATAGTGATGTAGCTAATGATAATACTCCGTGGTTACGTGCTATGAGAGCAAATGATAATTTTGTCGTTTTTAATCATGCTTATACCAGCAGATGTCAGACTGTACCTGCATTGGAACGTGCTTTAACAGAAAAAAATCAGTATAACAATAAAGAGTTTAATCAAAGCTTAACAGTAATTGATATTGCCAAAAAAGCTGGCTATGAAACATATTGGTTCAGCAATCAAGGTTATATTAGTGATGCGGATACGCCTATTACTATGGTGGCTAAAACTGCTGATCATGCCAAATGGCTTAGTGAAGATAAGAGCTTAAATGGCAAATACCAATATGATGGTGATTTGCTAAATTGCCTGAAAGAGGTTGACCCTTCTAAGAATAATTTTATTGTACTACATTTTATGGGCAGCCATGAGGATTGCATTAACCGTTACCCGCAAAGCTTTGCTAAATTCAGTAAGCCTGACGAATATGATATGGTTTTAAATTATGATGACAGTTTGGCCTATTCTGATTATGTATTGAGCGAAGTTTATAAATATGCTAACGAAAAGCTGAATTTACAGGCAATGCTGTATTTCAGTGATCATGGCGGAGACCCTTATCGCAAGCGTCATCCTGATAACGTTGGTTTTAAATCTTTACAGATTCCTATGTTTGTATATG
>CAVKDE010000321.1:0-2164 GCA_963654835.1 Duodenibacillus sp.
GCATGAAGGTACTGTATACCTCCAGCGAAAAATTCACAAACGAAATTATTAATTCTATCCAAAATAAAAATACCGAAGCCTTCCGTCAGAAATACCGCAATATTGATTGCCTGATCATCGACGATATTCAATTTCTGAAAGGTAAAGAGCAAACGCAGGTAGAATTTTTCCATACCTTCAACGCACTCAAGGATGCCAACAAGCAGATTATCATCTCTAGTGACCGTCCCCCGCGCGAAATTGAAACACTAGAAGACAGACTGCGCTCACGCTTTGACCAAGGACTCACTGCTGATATCCAGCCACCTGATTTAGAAACACGTATGGCAATCCTGCGCACGAAAGCTGCTTCAGACAATATTGAACTGCCTAACGATGTTATCACACTGCTGGCAACAAACATCGCCACCAATATCAGAGAAATTGAAGGAGCTTATACAAAAATTGTCGCTTACACTTCCCTCATGGATATGCCCATTACTGTAGAAACAGCGCAAAAAGTGCTCACAGACATGGGTAATGATGTAAAGACCAAGCAGATTACTTTTGAAGGCATCATCAAAGTAGTCGCTGAACACTACAATATCAAAGAAGAAGAGCTCTTCAATAAAAAACGCACACAAAACATTGCTTACCCGCGTCAGATTGCCATGTATCTCTGCCGCGAACTAGCTGATCTTTCCTATCCCCGCATCGGCGAACTCTTCGGCGGACGTGATCACACCACAGTTATCCATGCTTATGAAAAAATCAGCAAAAACAAAAATTCCAACCTCGCATTACAAACCGAAATTCAGGAAATGGTTGACATTTTAAGGCAATAATATAGTTGAAGAAAGTTATCCACAAAAACTGTTGATAACTCACCCTAAAACTGTTGATAACTTTCCGCTAAAGTTGATAATTTTTCGGCCTGTAGATTGCGTGGATAATATTTCCCGGTTATCAACAGCCTTATCTACATGGGAAATAACGCTTGCCAGCAAGGCTAAAAGCAATTTTCCCCATAACTAACAGGCCCTACTACTACGTCGACTACTTTATATATCTTATAATAGTATTAAAAACCAAGGAGGACTGTGTACAAATGATAATTTCCTGTAATACAACCAATCTCAATAAAGCGATTCAAACCGTTCAAAAAGCAATCATTTCTAAGCCAAGTACACCAATTTTTTCCGGTATTCACATTCTTACAAAAGAAAATCAATTAGAAATCCAGGCTATGGATCTCAATATGGCTATTTCCTGCACTATTGATGCAGATATTACTGAAAGCGGGGAAATAGTTGTTTCTGCTAAACATTTTGCAGAACTTATTAATAAACTACCAGCTGAAAGCGTTACAATCAGCAAAAATGAAACTAATAAAACTATCAAGGTATCTAGCGGAAAATCTGAATTCCAACTTCTTTTAATGAATGAAGAAGATTATCCTAAATTCCCTATTTTTGAAGGCAATCAAAGTATTACTATCGACAATACTATGATTAAAGAGCTGATCAAAAAGACTATTTTCTCCTGTTCTACAGACGAAGCACGCCCGCTCTTTACAGGTATCCTCGTAGAAGTAGCTGATAATAAAATCACTTTTGTAGGTACTAATACTCATCGTCTGGCAATAAAATCTATGCCTTATGTAGATGCAGAACCTATGAGCCTGATTATTCCTTCTAAAGTGCTTGCAGAAATTTCCCGTAACCTTAGCGGTGATGCCACGCAAAATGTAGTTATTTCCCTGCTTAACAATCAAATTATGGTTGTTATTGATAACGTAGTAATTGTTTCCCGCCTAATTGAAGGCAAATTCCCTGATTATAAACGTGTTATTCCGCCTAAATTTGCTTTAAAAACAAAAGTTAACATTAAAGAATTAGCCGGTGCTGTTTCCCGTGTTGCATTGTTTTCTACCGATGGCGATTACAGCATTATCAAAATGAGCGTTGACGCTAACGAACTGACTATTACCAGCAGCAGTCCTGATGTCGGCACAGGCCGTGAAGTTATTGCCTGCCAGACAGAAGGCGATAAACTTAATGTTGCTTTTAACTCTAAATATGTACTGGATATTTTGAAAAACTTAGAGGCAGAGGAAGCTGTTTTATCAATGAACACTTCCCTTAGCCCTGTATGTGTAACCTGCGAACAGGAGCCTGATTATATT
>CAVKDE010000322.1:0-2162 GCA_963654835.1 Duodenibacillus sp.
AAATACGCTGTGGAAATAGCTAGCGCACCACTAAATACATTTACACTATAAGCAAATTTAAAAAAGAGCAAAAGCGGCAGATGTATCAAAAGCGGATAAATTTGCAGTGAAAAAGCATCTCCCCAATATTTAAAAGCCAATATCTGCATACAAGCAGAAACAAGCGTAAAAATGCTTAGCTTAAATAGCGATTCCCTGTCCCGCGATACACCTAAAAACGCAGCACTTAGCCAAACACCAAAAACAAGCGTTGCCAAAAAGTGCGCATCAGCTAAAATATCCTCATACATATTTAAGTAATCCATAAAAGTAAAATCCTTTCACTTTAACAAAAAACATCAGTTAAATAAATTTTCAGCTTTCCTATGTTTATTATAGCCATAAGAAAAAAGAAAAACAATGCGTAAAGATTACAATTCATCCCTAAAAAGCTGCAATTGGCGCAAAACCTATTTTCAAAAGCAACTTTTTGTGCTACACTCCTTATATATATAACTTAATTCGGCAAGAGTAATAAAAAAAAATAATAATGTTTGTAATAATAAATACTTTAAGGTTGTGATAATCAATGATTGATAAACTTAACAGCTGTAAAAGGCTGATAAGCTATTTGCGTAAGCTAGATGGTGATTATACAGTAATGCTTGTTCCCCATGATGGTAAAGAAATAAGCCGTAAAGATGTGCATACATCACAAATGCGTAAAGCAGCAGGCGTTGTAGGCGGCATTGCTATGGGAGCAATTGCAACAATTGCTTTGCTTTCCTGTATGCTTTACAGCTCTACCAAGGATGCTCGTGAGCTTGCTGAATATCGCAGCTCCAAAGCGCAGCAGGAACAAAAAGTGCAGGAGCTGGCCAAAAACACAGAAAATGTACAAAAGCAGATGGCTGCATTAGCAAAGATAGAAGCACAGGTCCGTGAACAGATGAAAAAATCAGGTATGGAAGTACCCAGTAAAACCCAGGCTGCAGAAGATGCCAAAGGCGGACCAAGTGCCAGCAAAATTTCTGATTTAACAATCCTGCAGCAACAAAACGCTACGCTGCAAAAAAAGCTGGTAAGCACAACACAAGATTGGGATAATTTGCTTGCCAGCATTAAAAGTGAAAATTACCGCATGGAGGTAACACCTACATTGTGGCCACTTGATGGCGGTACTGTCAGCTCCGAATTTGGCGGGAGGGCGAACCCCTTTGACGGCTATTCCAGTGATTACCATCCTGGCATAGATATTGCGGAAAACTACGGCGCTCCCATTTACGCCAGTGCCTCAGGCTACGTACAACGTGCAGGCTGGTATGGCGGCTATGGCAATTATGTAAAAATCTCGCATGATTACGGCTATGCTACAGCCTATGGCCATATGAGCCGCATTGCAGTCAGTGGCGGTGATTATGTACAAAAAGGGCAGGTTATAGGCTATGTTGGCAGCACAGGCTATAGCACTGGTCCACATTTACATTTTGAGGTTCTGCTAAATGGCGAGCAGGTTAATCCTCGTAAGCTGATTAAATAACGAGGTGATGATATGTTATTTTTTTCCAAAAAAAGTAAGCAGGAAGCAGTAGAAGAGCCTAAGCAGGTTGTTACGCCAGCTCCTACAGCTTCACCCGAGCCTAAACAAGAAGTAAAAGCTAACCCTCCCCAGGTTATGCCTATAAAAAAAGTAAAAAAGGAGAATAAAAGAATGGATTATGAAGTAATCATCAGTCAAAATACAGCAATTAATGGTAATATCAGCATCAATGGCTGCACACGTATTGATGGCGTAATCGACGGCACGCTTGCCGTTGATAACGATTTATTTATCGGCGAATCCGGTAATATCCGTGCTACAGTTTATGCTAAGAATGCCACTATTTCCGGTCAGGTTACAGGTAATATCACCTGCAAAGAAAAATTGCAGCTTACAAGCAATGCTAAAGTTTTTGGTGATATTAAGTGCCAGACTTTAGTCATCGCTGAAGGCGCAGTCTTCCGCGGCAAATGCGGCGGCTTTGAAAGCACCGATAGCACCGAAGCAGTTGATTATACAGCAGCTGCTGAATAAAACAATAAGGCATAAAAAAATCACGCTGACGTAAAAATCAGCGTGATTTTTTTATGCAATTAAAGCTTTCAGCCCACGTATTTTCAGCACCTTCCAGGTAAAACAAATG
>CAVKDE010000323.1:0-2159 GCA_963654835.1 Duodenibacillus sp.
TCGTCATGGCAGGCGTAAAATTTTCCAACAAAGCTTCGGATGAAGAACATCCCTACGGCCATGAACGCATTGAATGTGTAGCAGCAATCCTGCTTGCCGTAATTTTAACCATCATCGCGCTTTTGATTGGCTACAGCGGTTATGAAAAAATCACCGGCGCAAGCGGTGAACTGGAAGTTCCCGGCCAGCTGGCACTGTGGGCAGCAGTAATTTCTATCGTTGCGAAAGAAGCAATGTTCTGGTACACCAGAAACGCTGCCAAAAAAATTAACTCCGGCGCGCTGATGGCAGAAGCGTGGCACCACCGCAGCGATGCCATGAGCTCTGTCGGCGCGTTCGTCGGCATTCTCGGCGCACGCATGGGTTATCCTGTGCTCGACCCCATCGCCAGCCTTGTTATCTGCGTCATGATTTTATATGCAGCTTACGAAGTTTTTAAAGATTCCATGGATAAAATGGTAGACCGCAGCTGTGACGAAGAAACTAATATCGCTTTGGAAAAACTCGTTGCCCGTGTTCCCGGTGTGGAACATTTAGACAGCCTGCACACCCGCCTTTTTGGCAACCGCATTTACGTAGATATTGAAATCAGCGTCAAAGATAACCTTTCGCTCCTCGCAGCACACCATATTGCAGAAATGGTACACACTGCTATTGAAGCGAACTTCCCGCTGGTAAAACACTGCATGGTTCACGTTAACCCGCTCAGTGAAGATAGCCACGATGCCTGCACCATGCTGCCGCCTGAATTGCGTCCGCAAGGCCTGCGTCCTGAGCATCTTGATTAAATTCATTTTAGTAATATTAGATAGGAATTTTTGTTATATACCCCTTGACATTAAGCTTGTCCGGGGTATATAATTTTGAGTATAGATGAGTATCTGTTCATATGAATTGATATTTTATACATATCACTCTCACGAACACTAAATATTATGGAGGTATACGCCTATGAAAAAAATTCTTTTCTTATTGATTAGTATGCTGTGCCTTTTAATGCTCGCCGGTTGCAGCAGTGAAAAGCAGGCAGCAGCTCCCGCAGCGGAAAAAGTGCTGCGCGTAGCAACTTCTCCTTCTTCTCCCCCGTTTGAACTCTATTTAAAAGAACAAAACAAATTCACAGGCTTTGATATTGATCTGATGAATGATTTAGCCAAGAAAATGGGCTATGACAAAGTAGAATTTGTGAACACAGAATTTACTAACCTCTTGCCAGGCTTAGAAAGCAACAGCTATGATCTTGCTATGAACAACTTCAGCCTTACTGAAGAAAGAAACGCAAAATACGCTGCCAGCGATGCTTATGCCAAAGCTGCTTTCGCCATTGTCGCTAAAGATGATAGCAAGCTGACTAAAAACGACATCGCCGGTCACAAAGTTGCTATTAAAAAAGGCACTTCTTCCGAACGTATTGCCAAATCTTTTGCTAACGCACAAATCGTAGAATATCCGGAATACGAAAGCGCACTGCACGCTGTAGAAACAGGTGAAGCTGATTTCGCGATCTGCGGTAATTTAACCACTGCTTATTATATGACGCACAGTGACAGCGATAAATGCCTGAAAGTTATCGGTCACTCCGAAAAGCAGGATGATCTCGTATTCTATACTAATAAAAACAATAATGAGTTAGTGAAAAAACTCAACACTGCTCTGAGCGAATACAAAAAGAGCGGTGAGTACAAAAAACTCATCAACTTCTACTTCGGTGATATCGAAAAGCAAGGAGCAATTTAACACGCTAGAGGAAATTTTATATAGACAACTCCAATGACACACCCCTTTCGTTAATGGAGGATAAAGCACTAAAAAAGCTGCGAGGAACCGTCCAATTCCCCGCAGTTTTTTTGCTGTGTGACGATAGTTCGCTAATTATCGTCACATAAAAAATCTCCGCCCCAACAAATTTCTCTGTCGGGGCGGAGATTTTTACGTTTCACTGGTCGACAATCCTTCTTCGGGCTTTATCGCCAGTCTTATTTATTTGCCTTGATTTCTATGCCTCATCGACGCGCGGTCAATATCAAAGGCGTTAATCAGCTCGGTTACAGCCTGGCTGGGCGATACCACGCCATTAACAGCTGCTTCCATAACAGCCGGCAAACGTCCTTTAATCATCGGGTCTTCAAAGAACAGATTATGCAAGTGTTCATCAATCA
>CAVKDE010000324.1:0-2114 GCA_963654835.1 Duodenibacillus sp.
GATGTATACTTACCCTCTCAGCCTGGGGGTGACAGCCGTAATGATTTTGGCTGCACTGCTTTGGTGCAGACCGTCAAAAAGATTTGCTTAAATTTTAAGAGGTTATGTACGTTTATTGTGCATAACCTCTTTTTATCAGCTAATTCTCCGAACTTTATCTACTGAGTTTACAAAAATCGTTCGATTTTTTCTGCATTTGATATTGGACAATCGCCAAAACTGTGTTACAATATAAACATAAATCACAAGTATTAACCTCGAAAATTTTGATTGGAGGCAGTGTATATGAGTAACATTAGAAGACTTTTTGTAGAAAAGAAGGATGCCTTTGCTGTTGAGGCACATGGACTTTTGGCTGATTTGCGTAACAACCTGGGGATGAAGAATCTGACAGGTATGCGCATTGTCAACCGTTATGACGTTATGGGTTTAACGGATGCAGAATTTGCTATGGCAAAGCAGCAGGTGCTTTCTGAGCCACCAGTTGATAACGTAACGGAAGAAGATTTGCCGCTGGCTGAGGGCGAAACAGCTTTTGCTGTAGAGCTTTTGCCTGGTCAGTATGACCAGCGTGAAGATTTTGCAGAGCAGTGCATCCAGCTGATTACGCAAAAAGAGCGTCCGATGGTTGCTGCTGCAAAAGTTTATATCTTAGAAGGTGCGCTGACTGCTGACGAAGTTGCTAAAATTAAAGCTTATTGCATCAATCCGATTGAAGCGCGTGAGGCAGAGCAGGTTAAGCCGGAAACTTTAATCAGCACCTGTGAAGAGCCTGAAAAAGTTAAAACTGTTGCAGGCTTTTTAACTATGTCTAAAGATGAGGCAGAAGCACTGCGCCAATCTCTTGGTTTGGCTATGAGCCTTGAAGATTTACTGTGGTGCCAGAAATATTTTAATGAAGAACACCGTGAGCCTACCATCACTGAAATCCGCGTGCTGGATACTTATTGGTCTGACCACTGCCGTCACACTACTTTTATGACGCAGATTGAAGATGTGGAAATAGTTCCGGGAACATATACTCAGCCTGTGCAGGAAGCTTATGATAAATATATGGCTGCTCGCGACGAAGTTTATGGCGAAGCTACAGAGCGTCCTGTAACGCTGATGGATATTGCTGTAATTGGCATGAAGAAACTGCGCAAAGAAGGTAAGCTTGCTGATCTTGACCAATCTGAGGAAATCAACGCTTGCTCTATTGTTGTGCCTATCGAGGTTGATGGCAAAACGGAAGAATGGCTGGTAATGTTTAAAAACGAAACGCATAACCATCCGACAGAAATTGAACCGTTTGGCGGTGCGGCGACTTGCTTAGGCGGTGCTATCCGAGATCCTTTGTCCGGACGTTCTTATGTTTATCAGGCTATGCGTGTAACAGGCAGTGCTGATCCGCGTACACCGATTAGCGAAACTTTGGCAGGCAAGCTGCCGCAGCGCAAAATTACTATTGGCGCAGCAGCAGGCTACAGCTCTTATGGCAACCAGATTGGTCTTGCTACCGGTCATGTACAGGAATATTATCATGAAAAATTCGTTGCTAAACGCATGGAAATTGGCGGTGTAATTGGTGCTGCTCCGCGCAGCGCAGTTCGTCGTGAGCGTCCTGCTGCAGGTGATATCGTAGTGCTTTTAGGTGGTAAAACCGGTCGCGATGGCTGTGGCGGTGCAACCGGTTCTTCTAAAGAGCATACTGTTGATTCTCTGATGAATTGTGGTGCGGAAGTGCAGAAGGGCAATCCTCCTACCGAACGCAAGATTCAACGCTTGTTTAGAAACAGTGCAGTTACAGCGATGATTAAACGCTGCAACGACTTTGGCGCTGGCGGCGTGTCTGTAGCAATTGGCGAACTGACTGATGGCCTTGTTATTGACCTTGATAAAGTACCCAAGAAATATGAAGGTTTGGATGGTACTGAGCTGGCCATTTCTGAATCCCAGGAGCGTATGGCAGTTGTTATCGCTGCTAGCGACAAAGATGCTTTTATTAAATATGCTGATGAAGAAAACCTTGAAGCTACTGTTGTAGCAGAGGTAACAAGTGATGCACGCCTTGTAATGTTCTGGCGTGGTGATAAAATTGTAGATCTTTCCCGTGCTTTCCTTGATACCAACGG
>CAVKDE010000325.1:0-2105 GCA_963654835.1 Duodenibacillus sp.
ACCTGTCGCCTGCACAGTCAAATCACTAAAGCTGTGCTTAGCTAAAAGCGTCAGCATATGATCAAAAAAACCTATGCCTGTATTAATTTCACAGCTGCCGGTGCCATCTAAGTTCCACTCCACGCTCACGCCAGTTTCCAGCGTATTGCGCTTCATGCTCGCACTTCTAATAGCTTAACCTCCGTACACAGCTCCGTTATCTTCGTAAGGATAACTTTGTTTTCTTCCGGCAGACCAACGCTAATGCGCAGGCAGCCTTGCAGCACAGGATGGCTCGTAAAATCACGCACAAGAATGCTATTATCCAAAAGATATTTAAAAATCATCTTCCCGCTCGCAGCCTGCGCAGGCAGCTTATCGCTATATTTTTTCGCATAAGCAGCAGCCAATTGCTGCATTAAATCACCTTCGGCACGCAAGGTGACAAAGTTCGTCGCCGTTGGCCACACATGAAAACCAAGCTTACTAAAATATGCTGCCATCTTATCGCGTTCTGCGCGAATTGTTTTAATGCGTTCTTTAAAAAGCTCTTTATTTTCATACAAAGTTTTAGCCACCATCAGCGTGAAAGCGTTCACATGATAAGGCAAAAGTGCTTTGCCCAGCTGGCGTACCAGCGCGATCGAACCCACTGCATAACCGCAGCGCAGTCCCGCGAGACCATAAGCTTTAGAAAAAGTACGGAACACCATAAAATTGCTGTATTTACCTAAAAGGCTTAGCGTTGAACCAGCCACCAACCACAATTTATTAAGCGGGCGCAAATCATTCGGCGGCAGTTCTTTGCCATCAGCAAATTCCATATAAGCTTCATCCATAATCACAGGGCAATCTACATTAGCAATAATTTTTTCCATTGTTGCCAGGCTGTTATAATTGCCTGTGGGGTTATTGGGGTTGCACACAATTAAAAGTGAAGGCTTGTGCTGCGCGCAAAAGCTGATTACCGTATCGGCATCCACAAAGCCTTCCGGTGTGAGCGGATAACGCACTTCCTCGCTGTCAGAAAGGGCAGCGTATTCGCCATACATGGAAAACGATGGCCAGGGAACGGCAATCTTTTTGCCTGCACCGCCAAAGACGTAGCAGGCTTTTTCCAAAAGCTCGCTTGAGCCATTACCAATTTTTACGCAATCTATATCAACATCTAACTCTTTGGCAATGACCTCGCTCAGGTTCTCGGATTTTATCGGCGGATAACGGTTGAAGGGAAAGTGCGCCGTAACTGCGCTCACCTTTTGCGCGATTTCCATCGGCAGCGGGTAGTTGCTCTCGTTCGCATTGACGATTATGTCAGCAGCCACGCTTTCTACAGCGTATTCCTCCATTGCTTCAATGCTCTTACGAATAGAAAAATCACTCATCTTAAAACTCCTCGCTCACTCTGCTTCTTTGCCTACACGCTGACGAATAGCATTAGCATGAGCATGTAAGCCCTCTGCCTCAGCCAGCGTAATAATATCATCAGCTGCTGCCAAAAGTGCAGGTGCTGTATAAGCAATAATGCTTGTTTTCTTCATAAAGGTTTCCACATTCAATACGGAATAGAACTTCGCCGTGCCACCTGTAGGCAGTACATGGTTCGGACCGGCGTAATAATCACCCAACGGTTCCGGTGAATATGCACCAAGGAACATTGCTCCGGCGTTGCGGATGTAAGGCATAATTTCAAACGGAGCTTTCGTCATAATTTCCAAATGCTCCGGCGCGGAGATATTAGCCATTTCAACAACAGTTGCCATATCCTTGGCCAAAATAATTTTGCCCGTCTGCTTTAAGGATGTACCGGCAATTTCCTTACGCGGCAGCTTATCCAGCTGCACTTCAATTTCCTGCGCCACAGCGTTTGCTACGTGCTCGCTATCAGTAATCAAAATAGCGCAAGCCAGCGGGTCATGTTCAGCCTGGCTTAATAAATCAGCGGCGAGATATTCCGGTTTAGCCGTGTCATCTGCAACAATTAAAATTTCGCTTGGACCTGCCAGCATATCAATATCCACATGGCCGATAACTGCTTTTTTAGCCAGCGTTACAAAAATGTTGCCAGGGCCGGTAATTTTTTCTACCTTGGGTACTGTAGCAGTGCCAAAAGCTAACGCTGCAAT
>CAVKDE010000326.1:0-2105 GCA_963654835.1 Duodenibacillus sp.
GGTTATAATGATGGCGAGATTTTAGCCAAGAGCTTTCATGATTTATACGCTCTGCATCCCGGTGTGCTGACCATGGCTGTTGTGCCTGTGGGCATTACCAAGCATCGTGAGCATCTGCCGCAGCTGGCAACTTTTACGAAAGAGCAGGCTGCTGCGTTGGTGGAGCAGGTTACGCTGTGGCAGCAGCGTTGCCGTAAGGAAACAGGTAAAACCTTTATTTATCTAGGTGATGAATTTTATTTGCTGGCAGAAAAACCGCTGCCGCCTGCCGAATGGTATGATGGTTTTCCGCAGCTGGAAAACGGCATTGGCCTGACCCGCAACTTTATGGAGGAGTGGGAAGAAGCTTTAGCTGAGATGCATGGCTTCCACGCTGGTGAACCTGCGGTAATTCCTGTAGGCGAGAGTGCTGAGCGAGTGCTGCAGCCGCTTTTGGCGAAGCTGAACAAAAAATATCACGCGCAGCATAAATTTGTAGCAGTTAAGAATGAATTTTTTGGTGGCAAGGTGAATGTAACCGGTCTTTTGACTGGTGGCGATATTTTAGGCGCTGTCAATGCGCCAAGAATTATCCTGCCTGCTGTTGTGCTGAACAATGATGATTTGTTCTTGGATGATATGAAGCTTACGCAGTTTAAAGAGCGTTATCCGGGCAAGGTGGAAATTGCCAAGGGTGCGAAAGATTTACTGCACTTGCTGCTGGAAAGATAGGTGAGAGCGATGCTTGAAGTTTATACCGGTACAGGCAAGGGAAAAACAACTGCTGCGCTGGGCGTAGCTTTGCGTGCCTTTGGTTATGGCATGCAAACTTTAATGTTTTCCTTTTTAAAGGATGATCCCAATTATGGTGAAGCGCGCGCAGTGAAGAACCTGCCTTGGTTTACGCTGCGTCAGGTTGGACGCGATGCTTTTGTAAATTTTAAAAATCCTGATCCGGTGGATTTACAAATGTGCCGTGATGGCTGGGAAGAGGCAAAAAAGGCTATTTGCGAGCGTTTTGCTGATGTTATCATTTTAGATGAGCTGAACATTGTGCTGGCGACGAATATGCTGCCTACGGAAGAAGTGGTGGCTTTCCTTAAAGAGCACAAAAATGACGTGGAAATTATCACGACAGGCAGAGGTGCACCAGATGAGCTTATCAAAGCAGCAGATTTGGTGACGGATATGCAGGAAGTGAAGCACTATTTTCATAAGGGGATTTCTTCCCGCAATGGCATTGACCACTGATAGCGCACATTATAGCACTCCATCTACTTCAGAAAGGCTCCTAGGAGTACGAATTTGTACACCATCGTCGCCTTTCTTCGCATCTGAAGCACTCTAATGCACGCTTATGTAATGAAATTTTACATTACTTTGATAGAACAACCGTAAAAAATATATTATGATGAAGGAGATTTGATTATGGCTAAACCAATCGTTGCTATAGTTGGACGTCCTAATGTTGGCAAATCAACCCTGTTTAATATTTTTGCTAATAGCAGGATTTCCATTGTTGAGGATACACCTGGTGTAACCCGTGACCGTTTATATGCTACCGCAGAATGGCTCGACCATGAGTTTATGATGGTTGATACCGGTGGTATTGAAATTATGAATGCAGATGCTATCGCTGTATCCATCCGCCAACAGGCGCAGATTGCGATTAAAGAGGCAGATGTTATCCTCTTTGTGTGCGATGCACGTGCTGGTATTACGGCAGAAGATGCTGATGTGGCAAGACTTCTGCGCCAATCTAAGAAACCGATTGTACTGGCAATCAACAAGGCAGATTCTCCGAAGCAGGAGATGAGCACCTTTGAATTTTATAATCTGGGCATTGGCGATCCTATTCCTGTTTCCGCTTCCAACCATTTAGGCTTGGGCGATTTGCTGGATGCTGTAGTTGCTAAATTTCCTGATGATAAAGTACATGGCGTTGATGATAATGATGACGAAATTAAGGTAGCACTTATCGGTCGTCCTAATGTGGGTAAATCTTCTATTTTTAATGCTTTGGTAGGCGAGGAGCGTTCCATTGTAAGTAATGTAGCAGGCACAACACGTGATGCTATTGATACTCCGGTAGTACGCAACGGACAGAAATATCTTTTTATTGATAC
>CAVKDE010000327.1:0-1714 GCA_963654835.1 Duodenibacillus sp.
CCCGCGAATATATGGCGGATAAATCCGGTGGTGAGCTGTGCGGCAACCCCAATGCGTTAGCTGACGCATTGCTGAAGATTGAAGCTTACGCACAGCGTCGCGTAATGCCTGGTGCAACAGAAGCAACTGCGCATATGTTTATTATCAACCCCTTTGCCGGTGTAAAGGCTAAGCAGCTGTTCAGCACTCACCCTGCTACGGCAGAACGTGTTAAATTATTACGTGAACAGGCTAGAGAGATGGGGATTAGATCCTGATTAGAGCACGCCATCTTCTTCACAACAGTCGGCTAGGACTACTAGTATGTACGCCGTTGCCGCCCGTTGCTCGAATCTGACACACTCTAATCAGTCTTGAGAAATTTACAGACTACAATCGTTCCCTAACGATTTAGTATAAATTATTCAAATTTAACTTTAAGGAGAGATTTACTCATGGAACAAACTTTAGTACTCGTAAAACCCGATGGCGTTAAGAAAAACCTGATTGGCGATATCATCGCTCGTTTTGAACACAAAGGTCTGCAAGTTGCAGCTCTGAAACTCGTTAAAGTAACCGAAGCTCAAGCTAAATTCCACTATGCTGAGCATGAAGGCAAACCGTTCTTCGGCGAACTGGTTGACTTCATCACTTCCGCTCCGCTGGTTTGCGCTGTAATCCGCGGTGAAAACGCAATCAAAGCTGTTCGTCAACTGAACGGTGCTACCAACCCGATTGAAGCTGTTCCCGGTTCCATCCGTGGCGACTTCGCTCTGAGCATTGGCGAAAACATTGTTCATGGTTCTGACAGCCCGGAAGCTGCTGAGCGCGAAATCAACAACTTCTTCACTCCGGAAGAAATTTACTAATTTAGAAGAATCCTTTCGGTTTTGTTGAGCGATAGGCTCCCTTCGGGGGGAGCTGTCAGCGAAGCTGACTGAGAGGGGTTACACTCTCACGGAAAGGATGGTGCAGAAATGAAGAAAGCTGCTGTTTATACCAGAACTGGTGATAAAGGTACAACCGGTTTGTACACTGGCGAACGTGTTCCCAAACAAAGCCTGCGTGTTGAGGCTTATGGTACGGTGGATGAAATTTCCTCTGCTTTAGGATTGGCGCGTGCGCAGGTAACGCGTGACGATGTGCGCGAAACCATTTACAACGTACAAAAGCTGCTCATGTCTGTTATGGCTGATATTGCCAGCCTGAACCTGCCCGAACCTTATATCAAAGAAGAGCATGTAAAGCTGTTTGAAGAAACTATCGATAAGTTTGATGCACTGCTTGCGCCGCTTAGTCATTTCATCATTCCCGGTGATACTATTGGCGCTGCGGCTTTAGACATCGCCCGCACTACTACCCGTCGTGCGGAACGCTGCCTGCTGCGTCTTGCTGAAACAGAAGAGGTTAATCCTAATGTTCTCGTGTGCCTCAACCGTTTGTCTGATTTGTGCTTCATTTTAGCGCGTGTAGAAAGCGAAGTTAAATAATTAGCTTGTAATTTACGCAATTTAAAGGACTGCTCCTTAGCTTTTTGCTTGTTACGAAAGTAACATTTAAGGAAAGCTGAGGCAGTGGTCCTTTTTACTTTGCTGAAAAAATTTAAAAATAATTATGTTAGCGTGCTGCATGAAAATACGTAAGTAAAACATAAAGAGCTTGTTGGCATTTATGTAAAAAGTTTTGCAGAAATTTTAACTTTCTTAGATTTTGCTGAAAGCGTGGCGTGAAATAC
>CAVKDE010000327.1:1724-2104 GCA_963654835.1 Duodenibacillus sp.
ATTATACATAGGATAATAGTGGAAATTTAGGCTTAATTTGCATAAAGGAAGATTCATGAATTAACAAAACCTGGTGAGTGAAGTTTAAATATATGCGGCGAAAAATCTGCTGCCTAATATTTTACGAATGCCTCGAGGGGAATTGTTTTGTTGGGAGCAAATGTTATGGATGAAAAAATGAATGTCGATGTAGAAAAGCACATAATGACCAAAGATGAAGCTATAGCCGCCATTCATCAGCTACGCAAGGTATTTACCGTAGTTCGTCTGATTGATGTCAGAAACTGCCGGGTGGTTGATTTGGAAATTCAGCCCGGGACAGAAGAAGATTTAGGGCATTGTTATGATTTCTGGAATAAAACTACGCGCTGTCTTAACTG
>CAVKDE010000328.1:0-2103 GCA_963654835.1 Duodenibacillus sp.
GTTAAGGAGAATGTCTTGGATGATATTCTCCTTTTACTTTTTGTAAGTTTTTGTGGTATAATAGTAGTGTATATTTATTATTGGAGGTATACTGATGAAAAAATATTGCTTACCTATTGGCAAACGTCAGGAAGAGGTTATGCTTCCTGAAGAACATGTAATATATGATATACACGGCAATCAGGCGGCTGTTTGCCAGGACTTGGCTGCTGCTGCGCTGGACGCAATCCGCAATCCTATCGGCACGAAGCCGCTGCGCGAGATTGTCCATGCTGGCGAAAGCGTTGCTATTATCATCAGCGATATTACACGCTTGTGCGGTACGAGTGAATTTTTACCTGTTATTGTTGCTGAATTAAATAGCGTTGGTGTAAAAGATGAAGATATTACCGTTGTTGTTGCAACCGGTACACATCGCGGACATACGCATGAAGAAGATATTACCGTTTGCGGCGAAGAAATGGTAAAACGTTTGAAAATCGTGCAGCATGACAGCCGTCAAAAGGAAGATATGGTTTCTCTTGGCAAAACTTCTTGTGGTAATGATGTTGCTATCAATAAATATGTTGCTAAGGCAGATAGAGTTATCCTGACCGGTGCGGTTACGCTGCATCCGTTCGCCGGTTTTGGCGGCGGCCGAAAAGCTGTTATGCCTGGTGTTGCTGCTTATGAAAGCATTATGAAGAACCATTGCATGACGATGTCGCCGATTGAAGGCGAAGGCTGCAATAAAGCTTGCGATGCCAGCCTTTTGGAAGGAAATCCGATTCATCAGGATATGCGCGAATCCTGCGCATTGCTGGATCCTGATTTTCTTTTGAACACTGTTTTCACGCCGGATGGAGAAATCAGTGAAGTTGTTGCCGGTCATTGGTTTGAAGCATGGCAGAAAGGCTGTAAAGATTTGCTTGCTATGGGCGGCGTGCATATTAAGGAGCTGGCTGATGTAGTTATTGCTTCCGCTGGTGGTTATCCGAAGGATCTGAACTTGTATCAGGCAACAAAGTGCCATATGAATGCGCAGTTCGCTGTGAAAAAAGGTGGTATTATGATTTTCACGCTGGATTGCCCGGATATTAAAGAGCCTGCTATTTTTACTGATTGCTTTAGCCGTAATGATATGGAGCAGTTTGAAAAAGATATTCGTGCTAATTTCACTATTCCTGCTTTCGTTGCTTTTAAAGCACGCTCTATTGTGAATGATGTAACTGCTTATCTGGTAACGCGTGAAGAAAACTTTGATTTTGTGCGTAAAACTGGTCATATTCCCTGCAAAACTTTAGAAGAAGCTTGGGCTTTGGCACAAGCTAAGCTAGAGGAGCAGGGTAAAAAAGATTATACTATTACTATTATGGGTCATGCTTCGGCAACTTTACCTATTTTAGATAAGTAAGCTTGCCAGGATACGTCTGAGCAGCTTGGAAGAATATTATATTTGGAGGTATTTTGATTATGAAAACAAGAAGAGTTGGTGTTATTGGTTTAGGCCATGTTGGTGCGCACGTTGCATATAGCCTGGCAATTCAGGGCATTGCAGCTGAGCTGGTTTTGGTTGATCCGAAGGAAGGCAAACTTTCTGCGGAAGTGCAGGATCTGCGCGATGCTGTTATGTATTGCCCGCATGATGTAAAAATTAACGGCGGCACTTATGCTGACTTGGGCGAGTGCGATGTTATCGTTAACTGTATTGGCGATATCAACCTTGTTGCCAGCGGTGACCGCCTGGATGAGCTTACCTATACTGCTGCGCAGGTTAAAGGCTATGTGCACAAAGTAATGGCTAGTGGTTTCCATGGCTTCATTGTTAATATTACCAATCCTTGTGATGTTATTACCAATATTCTCTATCGTGAAAGCGGTCTGCCGAAAGGCCATGTATTTGGCACTGGTACCGGCCTTGATACTTCCCGCTTAGTATCTGCACTTTCCTTGCAGACAGGCGTTGCTCCGCAATCCATCAGTGCTTATATGATTGGCGAACATGGTGCTTCCCAAATGGCTGCCTGGTCCTGCGTAAACTTTGGCGGTGTACCGCTGAGCACTCTGGAAAAAGAAGACGAGCGTTTTGCTTTTGATAAACCTGAACTGCAAAAGCGTGCTATC
>CAVKDE010000329.1:0-2090 GCA_963654835.1 Duodenibacillus sp.
GGCTGCACCTCACTGATAGCTGCCAACACCTTCTGCTCACAGCCCGCACGCGGCGGATCCACAATAACCACATCAGGACGCACGCCGCCCGCCAAAAGCTTCGGCAGTTCTACCGCAGCATCGCCTAACATGAACTCCGCATTCCGGCAGCCGTTTTCTTCCGCATTGCGCTTAGCATTCTCAATAGCAGGAGGTACAATCTCAATGCCATAAACTTTTTTAGCGTGCTTTGCCAGATACAAAGAAATCGTACCTGTTCCGCAATAAACATCCACCACTGTTTCCTTACCGGTCAGCGCAGCGAATTCCAAAGCTTTATTATAAAGCTTTTCTGCCTGCTCACTGTTCACCTGAAAGAAAGATTGCGCCGAAATATGAAAGGAGAGCGTACCTAATTTATCTTTAATCGTTTCCGTACCATAGAGCACACGCGTTTTATTGCCCATAACAATATTAGTCTGCTTTTTATTAATATTCTGCACTACGCTCACAAGACCAGGAACATAACGCTTGAGCCATTCAACCAGCACCGCTCTATGCGGCAAATCATAACCGGAAGTAATAATTACTGCCATTACTTCGCCGCTATGCACACCCACGCGTCCCATCACATGGCGCACCAGGCCTTTGCCTGTTTTTTCATCATAAGTACTGATATTATAATGCTTCATCCAGGTGCGCACAGTTTTCATAATCGCATTATTCGCTTCTTTGGAAATCAGGCAGTTTTCCGTATCTACCACGCTGTGCGTCGCTGTCGCGTAACAGCCGATATTCAGCACGCCCTCAGCGTTCATTGCTGCCGGGAACTGCATTTTATTGCGATAATTCCAAGGTGTTGCTGCGCCCAGCACAGGCAGCGCTTCTAAATCAAGATGGCCAATGCGCGTCAGTGCATCCTGCACCTGCTGCCGTTTGCACGCCAACTGTCCTGCATAGCTCAAATGCTGCAATTGGCAGCCACCGCACTCCTTATACACGGGGCAGGCAGGCTCCACACGCTCGCTTGAAGGCTTCACTACTTCCAGCAAACTGCCAACTGCATAACTTTTTTTCACCAGCGTAATCTGCACGCGCACTTCTTCCTCAGGCAGTGCGCCTTTAACAAACACCGTAAAGCCCTCATATTTGCCTACACCTTCGCCGCTGCTGCCAAGTCCATTAATTGTCATAGTAATATTTTCACCCTGTTTAACAGGAATCTTAAATTTCATCTGCTCTTCCTCCGTCCTCAATCAAATTCTCTCTTATAGATAAGTTTCTGCTTGTTAGATATATAAATATTATAGCAAATTCTTTACTGCCAGTATAGTAGTAAATCCCGCGCACGCAAAAAAGAGCAGCGCCTTCGCGCTGCTCCACATTTTTACATTCAGCTAAGTTTATTCTTCACTGAAATCATCTTTGCCTACACCGCACAGTGGGCAAACCCAATCTTCCGGGAGATCTTCCCACGCAGTTCCGGCAGCGATATTGTTATCCGGATCGCCAATTTCAGGATCATAAACATAACCACATACATTGCATACCCATTTAGCCATTTGCATCGTCCTCCAATCGAGAATTATTCTTAACCTGTTTTCATTATAACATAAAACAGCCGGCGATATTTCAAAATCGCTGTGAACTATTCTGCCAGTCTCGCAGTTTACTGCGCTAACGCAGCGTATTTTTTTACTAAATGCAGCAGCTTAAATTTATCAACAGGTTTCGTAATATGATCATTCATCCCCGCTTCACGCGTCATAATCATATCATCGGAAAAAGCATTCGCTGTCATAGCTATAATAGGTATCGTTGCGCCCTGTTTTTTACGCGAGTTACGAATAGCCTGCGTTGCATGGATACCATCCATGACAGGCATCATACAATCCATAAGAATTAACTGATAAGTACCATCTGCTGCCAGAAGGAATTTTTCTACAGCCTGCTGTCCATCCTCTGCCTGTTCCACAACTGCACCGGATTGCTGCAAAATATATTGCGCAATCTCCCTGTTAATCGCATTATCATCAACAACAAGCACCTTAATGCCTTCTAAATAATCACTTTGCTGCATTTCCTGTTCATCATGCTCTGCTGGTGTGTGA
>CAVKDE010000330.1:0-2084 GCA_963654835.1 Duodenibacillus sp.
TTCTCATACCCAATTGTAAAATATCTCCCTCCCCTTGCAATGCGCGCTGCAAAACTGCTATAATATTTACACCAAGCAGGTGCAAAAGTTTATAAATTTTTGTGCGCTGCAAATTCATGACATCTATAAATTACATTTGTACTTAATATACATTGCTCAAAAACGAAGGTGACTAAACTATATGAAAATCGTCATTTGCGATGATAATAAAGATGAACTGGCCAAGCTTTACGCCGCACTGCAAAACATTTTCGCGCAGCGCACTACGCCGCTGGAGCTCACCAGCTTCACTAACGGCAAGGATTGCTATGCATATCTTGCAGCCAACAGTGCTGATATTGTTTTCTTTGATATTTATTTAGAGGACAGCTTAGGCGTAGAAATCGCCCTCAAGCTGCGTCAGCAGGGCAAAACCTTTAAGCTCATCTTTTTAACCACCAGCAACGAATTTGCTAACGAAAGCTACGAAGCGCAGGCTTCCTATTATCTGCTCAAACCTGCCAGCGAAGAAAAAATCGTGCAGGCCTTGGAGCGTTGCGATGCTTTCTCCTCTGAACCTGCTGTAACACTGGACGCAGGGCGAAGCAGCCAGATAACCATTAACCCGCGTAAAATCGTCGCGGTGGAAGTAAAGGATAAATACTGCTTTGTTTATACCGCCACGCAAACATATAAATGCCACAGCTCCATGAACAAATTACGTGAACAGCTGCCGCAGGATTATTTTTTGCCTATCCATCGCAGCTGCCTCATCAATATGTATTATGTAGAAAGTTTGGAAGATGGCTACTTTTTAATGCAAAACGGCTTCAAGGCTCCCATCCGCATCCGCGAAGCCAACGCCATCCGCAACTATTATATGCAGTGGTCGTTAGATAATATGTAAAAAATGCAAAAGAAAACAACTTATAACTCTAGTTCTCCGCTAAAGTTATAAGTTGTTTTTTGTTATCTAAAAATCTCAGGCAAATTTTTGCACGCGGGCAATGGCTTCCTGTGCTTCCGCCATGATGCGTTCCACAACATCTTTGCAAGGCAGGATATCGTTCAGAACGTTCAGGCTCTGGCCGCACATAACCGTACCGTTCACCGTATCACCTTCGAGGATACCCATGCGGTTCGTGCCTGTGCCCATCTTCATGAGTTCTTCTTTAGGTGCACCGGCAATTTCTTTGGCAGTGTAAGCATCAGTAAAAGCGTTCGCCAGGCAGCGCACGCCCAGGTTACGGCTGTAGCCTGTTGCTACGCTATCCGTATCGGTAGCGTTCACAATTGCTTCTTTAGCAGCAGGATGCGCCGGGCATTCCGTAGTCAAAAGGAAGCGGCTGCCCATCTGCACGCCTTCTGCGCCCATGAGGAGAGCTGCTGCCAGCGCACGGCCATCGCTGATGCCACCAGCTACCAGTACAGGAATATTTTTAACCTGCGGCAGCACGTTTTCCATCAGTGCCATCGTCGTCTGCTTGCCAATGTGTCCGCCTGCTTCCATACCTTCAATAACCATTGCGTCAGCACCAGCTGCTTCAATGCGTTTAGCCAGTTTTACGTTAGGCACAACAGGGATAACTTTAATGCCTGCTGCGTGGAAGGTAGGAATATGCGGCACAGGGTTGCCTGCACCGAGCGTTACGAAAGCAACTTTTTCTTCGCACAGCATAGCAATAATATCGTTAATATTCGGAGCCATAAGCATAACGTTTACGCCAAAAGGTTTATCCGTAAGGCTTTTTGCTTTACGCACTTCGTCGCGCGTCCACTCCACAGTGCGTCCGCCGCTGCCAATGATGCCTGCGCCGCCGGCGTTAGAAACAGCAGCAGCTAAATTAGCATCACTTGTCCATGCCATACCGCCTTGGATAATAGGATATTTAATGCCTAAGAGTTCGGTTAATTTTGTCTTCATAATAAATGCACCTCCATTTTTTACGCTAATATTATATACTATCCGCCCTCTGCCAATCGTGAAATATTTTTAAACTCTCGCCGTGCGTGTAACAAATTTTACTAAAATCTAATTTAGAACACTTTTTATTACAAAAAATCACCTTGAACACACGAAATATTTGACATTAGTCGCCAAAAAT
>CAVKDE010000331.1:0-2080 GCA_963654835.1 Duodenibacillus sp.
GCCCAAAATGCTGCTTTAGGTGTTGCCACAGAGAGCTATATGCGCTTAAATATTGCCCGGGTAACAAAAAAAGATTTTGACGGTAAAATTAAAACAATGGCTACTTTAAGTGTCAATAAGGATAAGCGTTTTGAAAGTGATATTCCTGATGATGTGAAAGTAGTGGAAAAGCCTACGCGTGAGGCAATGATGAAAGCGGTAATGAACGGTGAAGCAGATATCTGCTATGTTTACAGTTATGTTGCCGATAAATTTATCCGCCAGCATTCGGATTGTGATTTAGTTTATACGGCTTTGACCAATCCTGTGGATAATTTTTATGTGATTGTTGCGCCTCAGTCAGATCGCGAGCTGGCAAGCATTATCAACAAGTGTATCAAGATGGATAATGGCCGGGAGCTGGATGAGCTGGTGAAGAAGCATATGGAATATGGTGCGGAGAGCTTCAGCTTAAAAAAATTTCTGGCTGATAATCCGCTGTATGTATTCCTTATTTTGCTGACGATTATTGTATCCGTATACGTTTTTTATCTGAATGATGAAATGCGCAAAAACGCACAGAAATTAGCAACTGAACGCATGAAGTACGCAGTAGAGCTGCAAGATAAAAATGTGCAGCTGGAGGCAAGTATGGAAGCAGAAAAACTGGCCAATCAGGCAAAGCGTCAGTTTCTTTTTAATATGTCGCATGATATCCGCACGCCGATGAATGCTATTTTAGGCTTTACAGATTTGGCAGAGAGCCATCTTGATGATAAAAAGAAGCTGCGTGATTATTTAGGCAAGATTCGTCGTTCTGGTGATAATCTTTTGGCTTTAATCAATAATGTTTTGGAGATGTCACGCATCGAAACAGGCAAGCAGAAAGTTAATGAAGAAAATTATGATACGCATGAGATTGTGCGCTCTATCATGGTTTCGTTTGAATCTGATGTGAAAAAGAAAAATATTAACTTTGTGCTTGATAGCAATGTTGTGCATACACGTTTATGGGTTGATCCGACGCTGATCAGGCAGGTTTTGGTGAACCTTATCAGCAATGCGATTAAATATACGCCTGCCGGTGGTACGGTTATTTATCGCTTGCGCGAGCTGCCTTCGGAAAAAGAAGGTTACTGCAAAATAAAAGTTGTGGTGCAAGATAACGGTATTGGCATCAGCCAAGATTTTTTACCGCATATTTTTGAGCAGTTTGAGCGCGAGCAGACGGCAACTGCCACGAAGGTGGAAGGAAGCGGTCTGGGCATGGCGATTGTGAAGCGCACGATGGATTTATTGGGCGCGGATATTAAGATTGAAAGCGAACTGGGCAAGGGTACAACGGTGACGATGCTTTTTGAGCACCGCATTGCGGAAGACGGGAAGATAGCGCAGCAGAACGCTGGCAGGACTGCTTCTACCGCGGAGCTTAAAGGCAAGCATATTTTGCTTGCAGAGGATAATGATTTGAATGCGGAGATTGCCATTACGGTGCTGGAGGCAGCAGGCGTACAGGTGGAGCGAGCAATAGATGGCGCGGACTGCGTAGAGCAGCTGGAAAAAGCAGTGGCGGGAACTTATGATCTTATCCTTATGGATGTGCAGATGCCGAATATGGATGGCTACGAAGCTACGCGCAAAATCCGTGAACTGGCAGATGAAGGGAAGCGTGCTATACCTATCATCGCAATGACGGCGAATGCTTTCGCGGAAGATAGGGAGAAGGCGTTGACAGCAGGTATGAATGATTTTATGCCTAAGCCTGTGGACGTAAAGAAGATGCTGGTGCTGTTGGCGAAATGGGTGAAATAGGGCGATTGAAGTGAGAATTTAATAGTTGGATGTGTAAAAAGCGTAGGCTTGGCAGTTTTGGCTGCTTGGCCTACGCTTTTGATTTTTGATGAATGGAAGAAATGTTAATTTGTATGAGCCTTCGCTGCGGAACTTTCGTGGTGAGGGCTTTTTTGATGTGGAAAATTAGAGCTTGGAGAATAGCGAGGCAATTAAATATTGTTCTGCTTCTACCGTAGTTTTTATCTTATATCGCATTCAACTTCTTTCATCACTGAAAGAAGTTGCAAGAAAGGTGCAAGCTTTTTGA
>CAVKDE010000332.1:0-2077 GCA_963654835.1 Duodenibacillus sp.
GCAGTTCGTCATTTTCTGCCGCCGTCAAGGCTTTAATCTCCCACGGGATGGGGTCGCCTTTTTCGTCTTTAAAACGTTGGGACACAACAATTTTTTTATTTTCAATTTTTTCAGCTGCGCCAGCCATAAAAGCAGCGTATTTGCTCATATTATCTTCATCCTTTCAAAAGAAAAGCCCCCAAAAGCGGGGGCGTGTAAATTATCTCATGCCGTTTAATTCGGTAAACTCTTGTGGCATTTCCCAATCCTCAAAGGTAAAGTCCATATCTTCGTCCAAATATTCGCCGTCTGCGTCAAATTTAGCAAGGATAATGCTATCAAGGTTGCAGTCTTTTAAAATGATTGTCTGACTACCCACAGCAGAAGTTGGGTCGCTGTTAGTAATCTGAATATCAAAATAAAAATCACTGCCAGTATCTTTATACTTTTTCATCAATTTTCTAAAGATACTAGAGTTAAAATGGAATGTCGCGCTGCCACTGCCTTTCCAGCTGGTAGCCTTGTTGCCCTTGCCGGTTCTGCCCAAAATAGGCACTTCCGTTTTACTTTTTTCCATGCTGGCTTCAAGATTGATAGCCTGCATAAAATTGTAGCGGATGCCTTCCAATGTCACATAACATTCGGCTAAAGATGCACTAATAGCGTCTTTGCCGTTCATAATAGCTACATTTGCCATCTAATTAACCCCCTTTCTTAGGACACAACACAAGTCATGTATAATTGCGCCATTGCATTAACCGGGATAACTGCGTCATCTACAACAACAGCTTTTTTAGTGTTGCCCTGACTAACAACAACATTTTCCGGCTCGAAATCTTCAATAGCGCGGATAGTTTGCAGCTCTTGGTGATGCTTTACAATGTCATTCCATAAGCTAATCCTGCCCGCACTATCGTTCGGAATAACGCCTAAATACTTAGTGTTAAACAGAACGGCAATATCATTACCAATCTGATCAATAACACGGATGGTCTGATTATTTTTAAAATCATCGCCTTTTTCTTCCGTGGTATTAACAAGGGTGTTAATATCCTCTAACACGCGTACATCATCGCCAACTTGATGGAAAATTAGCTTGCCAGCGTCAAGGGCGTTTTCTAATTGAGTTTGTGTGTAATTTACGTCCACCGCAAAATCACCATCATACAGTTTGTTAGTACAAGATTTGTTAACCTTGCAACCAGCCATTGCACCAGTTACCCAATATACAAGGCTTGCGCTTTCCGTGCTTTCGCCTGCCAGCTTATTTTCTACACTGATAACGCCCTCATGGTCAGCAGCTTTTTTATATACAACGCATTGGAATTTCACGCCGACTTCTTCCCTCATGCGTTTGGTGTACTCAATGCACAACGCCTTTACGGTTTCCGTGGTAGTTACGCAGCCCAGCACGTTAAAGCTGTATTTTTCAAACGCTGCAAGTGCGTCCTGCCAATCCTGCCCGGTAACATCTGCGCCATTTGTGCCGCCACTCATCGGCGTTGCTGCCGTCAAGGCTAAACTTGCGCCATCGTTAAAAACAACATAGTCATTAGCAACCAGCTCTTTAGCTTCCTTTACGGTCTGACTGTCCATAAGCGCAGTACCTAAATAGGTTTTAACATCATACAGGCTGCCATCATCCACGTTTGCAGTGATAACAATTTTAATATCATTGCCGCGGATGCCCGCATATTTTGCCGTGCCGTAATCATTGGACGCTTTCACGCCTTTATTTAAGCGGTATACGTACAATGTCAGCGCGTTTTTAAACAGGTCGCGTAAACCTTTCATTTTTTCGTGGGTGTAATCATAACCGAAAAGCTTTTGACAATTTCGGATAAAATCCTCATGGGTAACAGTAAAAGCACCTTCTGCGCCCCAATCCAGCACAAGGGGCATAGCAGCAAAGCCACGCTCTGAAAGGCTCGCTGTTGCCCTTGCCGCGCTTACAAAGTTGATGTATGCACCCGGTAATTTTTTGTTTTGCGTGGTAAACACGCCGCCACCCAATGCCAATTAAATCACCTTACCTTTCAAAAAATCTTCAATCATGTTATCAACCTCTTGCAAAGTATAATCATGATCAGCTTTTAAT
>CAVKDE010000333.1:0-2047 GCA_963654835.1 Duodenibacillus sp.
CCTTTGGCCAACTCGCCTTCCGTAAAGCGTTCACCGCCACAAGCTACAGTTGCGCCCTCAGCTTTAGCAATATCAATATAGCCAAGAATCTTTTTAATCTGTGTTTCGTTAATTTGCGAACCCATCTGGGTATCATCGTTCCACGGCAGGCCAACTTTAACTTTATTGAAGGCCTTCACTAAGGCAGCAACGAACTTGTCATAGATGGTATCCTGTACGAAAATACGGCTGCCAGCGCAGCAAACCTGGCCCTGGTTGAACAAAATGCCCAGCTGCGCACCATCAATAGCCTGATCAAAATCGCAGTCATCAAAATAGATGTTAGCACTCTTGCCGCCAAGCTCTAAAGTTGCAGGGATAATACGTTCTGCTGCTGCCAGGCCCACGTTTCTGCCAACTTCGGTAGAACCGGTAAACGCCAATTTAGCAAAACCTTTATGTTCCAGCATATATTGGCCGGATTTGCTGCCTGCGCCGGTAATCACATTGAACACGCCTGCTGGAAGAACGCCGTCAATCAAACGCGCAAATTCCAAAATAGAAAGGCTTGCTTCCTTAGAAGGCTTCAGCACCGTGCAATCGCCTGCTGCAAGTACTGGTGCAAGCTTCCATGCTGCCATGAGGAACGGGAAATTCCACGGAATAATCTGGCCGACTACGCCGATAGGCTCACGCAAAATAATAGAAAGGAATTTTTCATCCAGGACAGAAGCCTGTCCTTCTTCCGCCAGTATGCAGCCGGCAAAGTAGCGGAAGTGCGACGCCGCCATGGGGATATCCACATTCATTGTTTCACGAATCGGTTTGCCATTATCCATGCTTTCTACCATAGCTAAATGTTCTTTGTTGGCATCAATAATATCAGCAATTTTATTTAAGAGCGCTGCACGCTGCGCTGGCGTAGTTTTCTTCCAGGTTTTAAAAGCTGCCCATGCTGCCGTTACCGCTGCATCCACATCCTCGCGAGCTGCTTGCGCACACACTGCCAGATGGCTGCCATCAGCAGGGCTTTCCGCCGTATAAGTTGCGCCATCAGCTGCAGCGCGCCACTCGCCGTTAATATATAAACCATATTGTGCTTGTAATTGAACTTTTTCCATTTGTAATAGCCTCCTCATTTGTAACTCGCTATCTTAGCGATGTGTATATTTTAGCGCAGAAATGGTTCTATTAAAAGAATCACAAACGAGAAACTTTTTAGAACCACAAACTCCTTGTTTTTCGCCAAAATGTATTATATAATCATTATGGTGCTATTAAAGATACCAAAAATACGAAATAATTTGGAACCAAGGAGGCAAACTCCATGTTAACATATGATTTAAACAAACGAGGCACTACGCCGCTTTATGATTATCTCTACCAATGCATCCGCCAGGATATCATCACCGGCGCACTGCACTCAGGCGAACGCCTGCCTTCCAAGCGCACGCTCGCGCAGCATCTCAGCGTAGGTATCATTACCGTTGCCAACGCTTACGCCCAGCTGGCGGTAGAAGGCTACATCACCTCCAAAGAAAAACAAGGCTATTTTGTAGAAGATGTCAGCAATTACCGCCTGCGCCACCAAAAAAGTGCGCCCACGCTGCCGGAAAAGCCGGAAAAAGAATATTTTGCTGATTTTAAAGCCAACCGCATCAGCCTGCAAAACTTTCCCTTAGCCACCTGGACCCGCCTGATGCGGGAAACGCTCTCGCTGCAAAATGACGAACTGCTGAAAACAGTTCCCTATAACGGAGTTTACGAGCTGCGCAAAGCCATCGCCGATTATCTTGCCCACAACAGAGCCATGCAGGTTGACCCCGCACAGATTATCATCGGCGCAGGCACGGAATATCTTTATGGCCGCCTGCTGCAAATGTTTGGTCCTGCCTGCACCTTCGCCATTGAAGACCCGGGTTACAAAAAATTTGCTTCCATCTCCGCCAGCTTTGGCAATCCGTGGAAATATATTCCCATCGACGATAACGGCCTGATGATTGATAAATTGGAAGAAAGCGGCGCAGATGTAGTGCATATCTCCCCCGCCAATCACTTCCCTACAGGC
>CAVKDE010000334.1:0-2045 GCA_963654835.1 Duodenibacillus sp.
AATGTGATTATAGGAGGTTGATATTATGCTTGTAGGTTTTATGGCTGATATACCATTTATTGTATCCAGCCATTATATTCGTACTTTTGATGATTATGGCCGTGGCGCAGGCGGGCGTTGGGCGCAGCATGATATTATTGGTGCAAAGCCTGTGCTGGAATTTATTGGTCCTGATGTAGAAAAAATCAGCTTTACGATGCAGCTACGTTCTGATCAGGGTGTTAGTCCTGCCAAAGAATTGGAAAAGCTGCGCAAAATGCGTGATACAGGCAAATATTTTCCCTTGGTTATTGGTGGTAAGCTGATTACTGATAATATATGGGTGATTGAAAGCCTGGACGAAAGCGTTTCTTTTTGGGGCAAGTTTGGCAGTATCATGAGTGCTAAGGTAAGCGTAACGCTAAAGGAATACACAGGAGGGTTAAAATTATTATGATTTATGATATTTTAGCACAACCTGCATCCGGTATTGATTTTGCACCTGCGTCAGAAGTGGCGGAAATTATGCAAAACTTGCGCACAATTATTACTACGGCAAAATATTCTGTTCCTTTGGACAGAAATTTTGGCATTAATGCTGATATGTTGGATAAACCGATGCTTGAGGTGCAGGCACAGTTGCAGTCAGAACTAATCATGGCCATAAAAACGTATGAACCACGTGTTACTGTGACTGGTATAACTTTTACTGGTACAGACGCTGGTGTATTAATCCCGAAAGTGCAGGTGATGATTAATGGCGAGTAAACTAAAAAGCTTGCCTGAAATTATTTTTGTGGATGCAGACGCATCACAAGTTGAAAGCTATATATTGAGTACGTATGAAAATATAACCGGCAGAAGCCTTGCGAAAGGCGATCCTGTACGGTTATTTTTATTGACTATTGCGGCCGTAATCATTCTGCTGCTCAATAAAATCAACGAAACAGGCAAGCAAAACCTGCTGCGCTATGCGACAGGTGCAAATCTGGACCATTTGGGCGCGCTTGTTGGTGTGGAGCGCATTCCTGCGACAGCAGCAGTGACGACAATGCAGGTGGTTTTATCTGCTGAGCTTGGCATTAGCACTGTTATCCCTGCCGGTACACGCTTTACTGCTGGCGATAATGTATTTTTTGCTTTGAATGCACCGATGATTATTGCGGCAGGGCAGACGAGCGGCACAGGTAGCGCAACTTGTTTGGAAGCAGGTGTTAAAGGTAATGGCTATATAGCCGGGCAGCTTAAAACGCTTGTTGACCCTGTGCCTTATATTGCCAGCGTGGCTAACATTACTACGTCCGAAGGTGGCGCAGCTATTCAGGATGATGAAAGTTATCGGGAGGATATTCATGGCGCACCGGAGCAGTTCAGTACGGCCGGGCCTGATGGCGCATATATTTATCACGCTAAGCGTGCTTCTTCAAAGATTGCTGACGTTACTGTGTGGTCGCCTTCGGCTGGAACAGTGGAGGTCAGGCCGCTTTTGGTTGGCGGCGAAGTTCCTGGCGAGGAGCTTTTAAACCAGGTTAAGACGACGCTGGATGATAGGCGTATCCGTCCTTTGACGGATAATGTGACAGTGCTGGCACCAGAAGTGGTTAATTACACGGTTGAACTTACTTATTACATCGACCGTGACAATGAAACGCAGGCGGGTGCTATCCAGAAGGCAGTAGATAACGCTGTAGCTGATTATGTGCTGTGGCAGAAATCAAAACTGGGGCGTGATATTAACCAATCTGAGCTTATCGCGCGGGTGATGGCTGCAGGTGCTAAACGCGTTAATGTTATAGCTCCTACATTTGCCAAACTTTCACAGACGCAGGTTGCACTTTGCCAAAGCACGAAAGTGGAGTTAGGAGGGATTGAAGATGCTTGAACTTCAAGATAATTGCTTACAGCAAATTCTTCCTAGTTCTATTGCCTGTGATAAGACGGTACAAAATATCGTTAAAGCTATCAGCGATAAGTTGCAGCTTATCAACAGGCAGACAGAACTTATCTTGTTCTTGCCACGGCTAGACGAATTGTCTGAAACGCTTATTGATGAATTAGCGTGGCAG
>CAVKDE010000335.1:0-2045 GCA_963654835.1 Duodenibacillus sp.
AAACATAAGCAGGCACAATAAAAAACAAATATATTTACCAAAATTTGTCTTAATCTTGTTCATACTTCCATTCACCATCAAAATCGCTCGCCAAAATCCAAAAATCTTACCTGCCCCTTACCAGGAGTCATTTATTTCGCGTGTCCACGGGGGGGGATTCAAATGTTTCCGTATAATTTTATCACACAACAACAAAATTGTCTTCTCTTTTTTAGCATATTCCATAAACTTTTCTTCCGAGGGAAAGTTAAAAAGCTGTCGCACTTGCGTGCGACAGCTACTAAGAGCTAAACAGCAAATTTATTGCACGATAGCACTCAAATCACCAACAGCATGGGTTACATCTTTCACAGCAGCTAAAAGTGCCAGACGGTTGTTCTTCACGCGCACGTCTTCATCCATAACCATAACGTCCTCAAAGAACTTGTTAATCGGTGCTACCAGTTTGGTTGCTTCTGCCAATACAGCAGGGTAATCATATTTAGTAGCAGCAATCAAAACTTCTTTGCTGGCAGCAACAGTTGCGTTATGCAGTGCGCTTTCAGCTTCAGCAGCAAAGAGCTGCGGGTTGATAGCAGTTTCTTCTTCAATCTTCTTGCACAGGTTAGCTACGCGGGTTGCAGCCTGAATAAGAGCCGGAGCTTCGCTAGAAGCAACAAATTTATTCAAAGCTTCTGCGCGGGCAGCAATATCCACGAAATCATCATTCATAGCATCTGCCATAGCAGCATCAATTACGTCATAACGGATGCCCTGATCAAGCAGCAGGTTACGCAGACGCTGTTTCATAAATTCGCCAATCTGCGGTACAAGTTTCTTCGTTTCTTCCGCAGGAATGTTTAAGAGATACAGGCTGCCAGCAATAATCTTGTACAAAGATACATGATACTGTGCCTCCAGCAGGATGTTGATAATGCCCAAAGCCTGGCGGCGCAGTGCATACGGATCCTGGGAACCAGTCGGAGCAAGGCCACGGCTAAAGGTGGCACAAATGTTGTCCAGCTTATCGGCGATACCAACGAGGCGGCCAATGTCGGTAGCAGGCAGCTCATCACCGGCAAAACGCGGCAGATAATGCTCATAAATGCCCAGCGCAACTTCCGGTGCTTCGCCGTCTAACTTAGCATATTCACGGCCCATAACACCTTGCAGCTCAGTAAATTCAATAACCATACCGGTTACGAGATCGCATTTGCACAGGAGAGCAGCGCGTTCCAGCTTTTCTTTATCAACCTTGACATTAATAGCCATAGCCAACATATCTACAGCCTGCACCAGACGGTTGCTCTTATCGTTCATATTGCCCAAGCCTTCCTGGAAGGAAACAGTTTTAAGTTTTTCCAGACGGTCAACCAAAGATTGTTTTCTATCTTCATTAAAGAAGAACTCTGCATCGCTCAGGCGTGCACGCAATACGCGTTCGTTGCCATGAGCAACAATTTCCAAGTGTTCCTTGCCACCATTGCGCACGGTGATGAACTTGTTCAACAAAGAACCATCCTCTGCCAGAACAGGAAAATAACGTTGATGCTCACGCATCGGGGTAATAATGCATTCCTTCGGCAGGGAGAGGAATTTTTCTTCAAATTTACCACACAGAGCAGTCGGCCATTCAACGAGATAATTTACTTCTTCCAGCAAATCTTCGTTGATTTCAGCATGGCCGCCTTCAGCAATAGCTAAATCAGTAACCTGCTGGCGAATCAGTTCACGGCGAGCGTCCTGATCAACCATAACAAAGTTGTCATACAAAGTTTTTTCATAAGCATCAGCGTTAGGAATTTCCACTGCGCCATAAGTGCCGAGTGCTGCGGAAACAACAGCATTTTTCGCCTTATTGGCAGCATTGCCCAAAACAGCTTTAGCAGCGTCCAGGAAGGATTCATGACCCTGGCCAGCTTCTTTAGCGGAGCGGCGCAGGAAGCGATGACCGCGGCTGAATTTGCCGGATTTTACCCCAGTAATTTCCACAGGAATAACTTCATCGCCAAAAAGTGCTACCAGCCAACGGATAGGGCGGACAAATTTAAATTCATGGTCAGCCC
>CAVKDE010000336.1:0-2034 GCA_963654835.1 Duodenibacillus sp.
GCGCGAAGGCAAGCAGCCTGTTATTTATGAAATCCAACAGGCGAAGATGGTCATTGATATGAGCAGTAAAAAAGGCTGAGGCGATGATGATGCAGGTTATTTTAGCTTCGGCTTCACCTCGCCGTAAGGCACTTTTAGAGCAGATTGGCATTGAGCCTTTAGTACGGCCTGCGGATTTTGTCGAAGCAGGCGGATGTGCTCAAGAAGCACGTGACATTGTGCTGGCTAACGCTGTGGGCAAATGTGAAGCAGCGGCGGCGCAGGATAAAACAGGCTTGCCTATTGTAGCAGCAGATACTATTGTAGTAATTGATAATGTTATTTTAGGCAAACCCAAAAACGAAGCAGATGCGAAAGCGATGCTTACGCGTCTGTCAGGACGGGCGCACGAAGTTATGACAGGTATGGCTATTAAATATCATGGCCAGCTCTTAAGCGATGTGTGCGTAACCAAAGTTGTTTTTCGTCAGCTAAGTGCTGCGGAAATAGATGCTTATGTAGCAACCGGTGAGCCTTTGGATAAGGCTGGTGCTTATGGCATTCAGGGTCAGGGCGCAGTGCTGGTGGAAAAAATTGATGGCTGCTACAATAATGTGGTGGGGCTGCCACTGACTGATGTTTATTTGATGCTAGGAAAAATAGGAGCAAGAGGAGCTATGAAAAAGAGTGACTAGCCCTGCAAAGGGTAGGACCTGCAATTTTTGCAGTAATTTGAGTAGTATCGACGAAGTAAATAACACAGAAAAAATTAAAAGCCTCCCCTTGGAGGAACGCCCCCGGGAGAAAATGCTTCTGCATGGGGCGCAGGCACTAACTGATGCCGAGCTGTTGGCAATTTTGCTGAGAACAGGTACGGCACAAAAATCAGCACTGGTGATAGCTAAGGAGCTCACCTGTGACGGAGGTCTTTACAGGCGTCTGGCAAGGGTGAACAGTTTTAGCGAGCTTACGCAGATTAAGGGCCTGGGGCAGGCGAAGGCGGCGACGCTTTTGGCTGCACTGGAAATTGGCAGGCGTTTGGCGTGTGCCAGTCCTTTAGATAAAGTTCATATCCGTTGTCCGCAGGACTGCGCCAAATTTTTGATGCCGCGCCTGCGTTATGCAGCGAAGGAACAATTTTTAGTAATCTTATTAAATGGTAAAAATCAAATAATAGGCACGGAAGTTATTTCCGAAGGAACACCGACCAATTCTATTGTGCATCCGCGTGATGTTTATCTGCCGGCAGTGTTGCAGCGGGCAGCTGCGATTTGTGTGGCGCATAATCATCCTTCTGGCGATCCTCAGCCAAGCAGTGAGGACCGCACATTGACAGAAATGCTTTTTGCAGCAGGGAAGACGTTGTGCATTCCTTTGCTTGATCATATAATTATTGGTGATGGTGCCTATTACAGCTTCGAGGAAGAAGGAGCATTAGAGGTTTAGGAGGACATGAGGAAATGAAGTTGACTTTCCCAAATATCAGTTTTTTTAACAATATGTCAGATGATATGGGTATAGATTTAGGTACAGCAAATACCCTGGTGCATTGCAAAGATAAAGGTATTATTATCAGAGAGCCTTCTGTTGTAGCAGTGGAAAGAGATACGAACGAGGTGCTGGCGATTGGTGCGGAAGCAAAGCGTATGATTGGCCGTACCCCGGGTAATATTATTGCTATCCGTCCGATGAAGGATGGCGTTATTGCTGATTATGAAATTACGCAGTCTATGCTGAAATATTTTATCAAACAGGCTATGGGCAACCGCCCCTTAGTACGTCCGCGCATCCTCGTAGGTGTGCCTTCCGGCGTTACGGAGGTTGAAAAACGCGCTGTTATTGATGCTACGATTGAAGCTGGCGCACGCGAGGCCTATCTGATTGAAGAACCGATGGCAGCTGCGATTGGCGCAGGCCTGCCTGTGCAGGAAGCAACAGGCAGCATGGTTGTTGATATCGGTGGCGGCACCTGCGAGGTTGCTGTTATTTCCTTAGGCGGCATTGTTGTCAGCAAGAGCGTCCGCTGCGGTGGCGATGCTATTGATAGTGCTATTG
>CAVKDE010000337.1:0-2027 GCA_963654835.1 Duodenibacillus sp.
AGTTTGTGCGAGGAGTGGAGGCAAGAGCATTAACCATAAAATCATGCCAGATGGAAAGCGGAGCGCCGCTGCCATACATATGATTCATAGATTTATTGTTATCGTCGCCAATCCAGACAGCGGTACACAAATCAGGTGTATAGCCAACGAACCAGGCATCAACATAAGTATCAGTGGTACCTGTTTTACCTGCTGCCGGGCGACCGATACCCATACCGCCGCCAGTACCGCTGACAAGAACATCTTGCAGCATATTAGTAGTAAGATAAGCGGATTCTGCATCAATGACGCGTTTAGGAGCAGATTTTGCTTCGTAAAGCACTTTGCCGTCACGGTCGACAATTTTCAGCAAGGCAATAGGTTTGCAATACATGCCGTTGCTGGCGAGTACGCCGTAGGCTGCTGCCATTTCCATAGGGCTGACACCTTTGCTCAAACCGCCCAAGGCCATAGCCAGATTAGCATCGCTATAAGCACCTGAATCAACAAGAGTAGAAATACCCATCTTTTCGGCGTTAGCAATAATTTTGCTTACGCCAACTTCACGCGCCAGTTTAATGGTAGGTACATTGAGCGAGCGTGCTAACGCACTGCGCAGGCTAACTTTGCCATGCCATGCTCTGTCGGAGTTTTGCGGTTTCCAGCCGGGAGAGAATTCTTCTTCTTTATCTTCGATAACACTTGCCGGAGTGAAGCCGTTTTGCATAGCTGTCAAATAAACAAAAGGCTTGAATGACGAACCGGGCTGACGCACAGCAAGCGTTGCACGGTTGAATTTATCCTGACCACGGCCGCCGAGCATAGCTTTAACGTAACCGGTACGCGGATCAATAGCAGCAAGAGCAACTTGTGGCTGAGTTAAGCTTTTGCCATCAGTATAATAAGAAGGCAGATAGCGCATAGCGTTTTCCGCAGCCTTTTGCATATCAGGATCTAAAGTGGTGTAAATCTTCAGGCCACCTTTATAAAGTGCGTCGGCACCAACTTCATCAATAACCTTTTGGCTGATCATATCAAAGAAATAAGCACGAGGATCGTTTTTGCTTTTATGAGATGTGTTATAAACGATTTTTTCAGCTTTAGCCTGTTTAGCTTCTGCATCATTAATAAAACCGTATTTTACCATCTGGTCAATAACCAGTTCCTGACGTTTTTTACTTTCCTCAGGATTTTCAAAAGGATTAAAATAGTTAGGACTTTTAGGAATAGCTGCTAAAGTAGCTGCTTCAGCAATATCCAGATTCTGAACATTTTTACCAAAGTAGTACTGCGAAGCACTTTCAATACCGTAAGCACCTTGACCAAAGTAAATTCTGTTGAGATACATGGTCAGAATTTCATCCTTAGTATATTTGTGTTCCAATTCCTTAGCTATAAAAGCTTCCTTTATCTTACGCACGATAGAACGCTCCTGCGTAAGAAAGGCGTTTTTAGCAAGCTGTTGGGTGATGGTGCTGCCACCTTGCACTTCGCTGCCGCTTAAAGTGGAAATCAGGGCGCGGGCAGTGCCACGATAATCAATACCGCCATGCTCATAGAAGCGGTTATCTTCAATAGCAATAAAGGCACGCTGTACATGCTTAGGAATTTTATCAATAGTAACAGGGATACGGCGTTCCTCGGATAAGGTGGTATAGATCGCGTTGCCATTGATATCATAGAACTGAGAAGCAGCGTCCGGTATCAGTGTTTCATCCATATTAGGTGGGGCAAACAGGCTGGAGAAGCCATAAAGGACAGATGCTCCCATAATAATAAGACAGATAACACTGATGACGAGAAATTTTAGTACCTTAAACATTTTCTACCTCTTTCTCATTAGATTTTGTCATCTAGCGATGAATTTTGCAATCACCCTATTATAGCATTTTCCAGTGATATTGTCATTTTTTAATCTGTTTTTGAAAAAAATTTTCTGAGTGAGGAGTATTTTTCTAGCAAAATTGATGGCAAAAGGATAGAAAAAGCAACCTTTTTCTAACTTTTTTAGAGAAATTTGAGAGGGCGCAAAGCGTGTATACAAGATA
>CAVKDE010000338.1:0-2001 GCA_963654835.1 Duodenibacillus sp.
CTACCACGGGAAATAGCGTGCTCGTGATAGTTAACAAAGCCGTACCCTTCAATGCCCACACCGGCAAGTGCCTGGAAGAAGGCATCAATTGGGCCATTGCCCACGCCAACAACGTTCTTTTCTGTGCCATCAACAGCAATTGCACCTTCAAAACGGCTGTGAATGCTGCCATCAGCCTCGTTCAGCTCGGTAAAGCGGTGACGAAGAAGCTGATATTTGCCGGTGAAATCAATGTATTCCTTCTGGAACAAGTTCACAATCTGCTCGCTGGAAAGTTCATCACCATATTCATCAGCCGCAGCCTTGACGATATTGCCAAATTCCGGATGCATTTCTTTCGGCAGGTTGTAGCCAACAGCGTGCTGCAAAACAAAGGCTGCGCCGCCCTTGCCGGACTGGCTGTTGATGCGGATAACAGGCTCGTATTCGCGGTGCAGATCCGCAGGATTTATCGGCAGATACGGCACTTCCCAATACTCCGTACCGCTATCTTTCATATATTCATAACCTTTACGGATAGCATCCTGATGCGAACCGCTGAAAGCAGTAAAGGCCAGCTCACCAGCGTAAGGCTGGCGTTCAGGCACGTGCATCTTCGTGCATTCTTCATAAACTTTTTTGATATCAAGGATATGGGAGAAATCCAGCTGCGGATCAACATTCTGCGTGAACATATTGAGTGCTACGGTAACAATATCCAGATTACCTGTACGCTCGCCATTGCCGAACAAAGTGCCTTCAATTCTATCCGCCCCGGCTAAAAGTGCCAGCTCGGCGCAGGCTACACCCGTGCCTCGGTCGTTGTGCGGATGTACGCTGATAATGGCTGCTTCGCGGTTTTTAATATGGCGGCAGAAGTATTCAATCTGGTCAGCATAAGTATTGGCCGTACACATTTCTACAGTAGAAGGCAGGTTGAGGATGATGGGATTCTCCTTCGTCGAACCCATTTCCTGCATTACTGCTTCGCAGATAGCAACAGAAAAATCAATCTCTGTTCCCGTAAAGCTTTCCGGAGAATATTCATAGCGGATATTCATACCGCTGCGGGCAATTTCTTCTTCCGTCAGCTGGCGGATAAGACGTGCGCCATTCACAGCAATATCGGTAATCCCTGCCATATCCTTGCGGAAAACAACTTTACGCTGCAAGGTAGAAGTAGAGTTATAGAAATGGATAATAACATTCTTTGCGCCACGCACTGCTTCAAAAGTTTTGCGAATTAGTTCTTCACGCGCCTGCACGAGCACCTGGATAGTTACATCGTCAGGAATATGACCGCCTTCAATTAAAGTACGTAAAATTTCGTACTCTGTTTCGGAAGCAGAAGGAAAGCCTACTTCAATTTCTTTAAAACCACAATCTACGAGCGTATGGAAAAAGCGGATTTTTTCCGGAATACCCATCGGTGTTACAAGTGCCTGGTTGCCATCACGCAGATCCACGCTGCACCAGATAGGTGCTTTGGTGATCGTTTTATTCGGCCATTTACGGTCGGTAATTTTAATTTGTTCAAAGGGAATGTATTTTTTTTCTTGCTGCATTGAGAGTTCCTCCTAAAACAAAAATCTCCGTCCCTAGATAAATCTACCTAGGGGCGGAGAACAATATTCCACGCGGTACCACCCTATTTTAGCTGCTATATGCGCAGCCCTCTCAGCCTCCAACAAGGCCTTTGCCTGTAACGTGACCACACGTCCTTTCCTACATATCAGAAAGGCAACTCCGGGATCAGTATACATATATCCGCCGACATCACTTTCCACCAACCAGTGACTCTCTTTGCTCATTAGGATATATCTTCTTCCCTTCACCGTCTTTTAGGGACGATATTCAATTCATTGAAGTTTATTATACTCATATCAATTCCGCTTGTCAACAAAATGCAGGAAAAATTTTTACATCACGCAAAAGTGTAAACAATATTACACGCCTTTGCCCAAACGCATTATTTCCCACTGCGTAAACTATGCACAGCACGGCAAAAATTATCCACAATAT